>CAXBRI010000105.1:0-5054 GCA_963978125.1 uncultured bacterium
CGATGACGACCCGTACGAAGCACCCCTCGAAGCCGATTACGAAGACGACCCGTACGAGGACGAGCCCGAACCGGCTCCCGCCCCGGCCCCGCCCCCTCTGCGACTCGTTCCGGAACTACCTAGCAACTGGGAACTTCCGCCTGTAAGCCTGCTGTCGCGCACGAAGGAGCAAAAGCAGGACCGTAACGCCGTTGATGAGGCGGGCGCCCAGCTGGTCACGGCCCTGGCCGCGCACGGTGTCGACACGACGCTGGTGGGCTACACCGTGGGCCCCACCGTCACGCGATTCGAACTGGAGTTGGGGCCGGGCGTCAAGGTCTCGAAGGTGACCTCCTTGAACAAGGACATCGCCTACGCGATGGCCTCACCCGACGTCCGAATCCTCGCACCCATCCCGGGTCGTTCGGCTATCGGCGTGGAGGTTCCCAACCGGCAGCGGTCACTCGTTGCATTGGGCGACCTCTTGGCCGCGGAAGAATCGCTGGCGGCAACCCATCCGCTCGACGTGCCGATTGGTCGCGACATATCGGGGCGGACGGTGGTTGTCAATCTTGCCGAAATGCCCCACGTTCTGATCTCGGGAGCTACGGGTGCGGGTAAGTCGAGCTGCCTTAACTCACTCATCACTTCACTGGTGATGCGCGCCACACCCGATCAGTTGGGGCTCATCCTCATCGACCCCAAGCGCGTCGAGATGGGTCAATACGGCGACCTGCCACACCTTCTCTCCCCAGTCGTCGTCGACCCCAAGAAGGCGGCCGGAGCGCTGGCGTGGGCCGTCAAGGAGATGGAGCGTCGCTACGACATCCTGGCGGAGGTGGGTGCGCGCGACATCACGAGTTACCAGCAAATGATCGACCGTGGTGAAATTCAACCTCCGCCGACGGCCCGCGAAGAGGTGGCCGACGCTCTGGAGCGCGCGACCGGGCTGGAAACCGAGGTGGAACGTCGCGAGCCCGAACGCCTTCGTTACATCGTCGTGGTGGTCGATGAGCTCAACGACCTCATGATGGTGGCGGCGCGCGACGTCGAAGATTCGGTCGTGCGCATCGCGCAGATGGCTCGGGCCGTGGGTATCCATCTCGTCCTCGCGACGCAGAGGCCGAGCGTGGATGTCATCACCGGCGTCATCAAGGCCAACATTCCCTCTCGCATGGCCTTCGCCGTCTCGTCGCTCGCGGACAGTCGGGTCATTTTGGACCAGGCGGGAGCGGAACGTTTGATCGGCAAGGGAGACATGCTGCTCCTGACCGCATCAAGCAATATCGCTCGCCGACTCCAGTCGCCGTGGGTCTCCGAGGAGGAGGTTCGCCGCGTGGTGGAAGCCTGGCGCGCTCAAGGTGGTCGTCGTGAGACTGTGGTGGCTCTGGATGAGCCGGTGCGCAGTTCGGCTGGCGGTGGGGGAGATGGCCCCGGCGTTGACGATGAGGAGTTGTTCCGCGAAGCCCGGCGGATCGTGATTGAAACTCAGTCCGGGTCCACGTCCATGCTGCAGCGCAAGCTACGGGTCGGTTTCGCGCGGGCCGGTCGCTTGATGGACGAGTTGGAGAAGGCGGGCATCGTCGGTCCCGGTGACGGGTCGAAGGCGCGCAAGGTTCTCAAGACCATCGACGACCTGGACGACTGATCCGTGGCCCGTCGCCCGACCTCGGCGTGGCGGGGGCTCGCCACCCGCTTCCTGGCGCTTCTGATTGGCGCGTCAGTCGCGGCGGGCGGCATCGTGGCCATGGTCGCCAGTGCTCCGGTCGGCCCGTCCGCCATTCGTCTCGATCCCGCAGCGCTCACGTGGCACCGCACACCTTCATCGTCCGTAGCGCTGAGCTTTCCCGATTCGGGGAGCGCCGCGTGGTTCATCACCGGGGCCGACACGGGTGATTCCATTCGCGACTTACTACCGGTCCCGATCGCTTCGGTCACGAAGATGATGTCGGCGCTCGTGATTCTCGACGCGCTGCCGCTCAAACCCGGTGACACGGGGCCGTGCACGACGGCCCAGTACGTGGACGTGGCGGCGTACCAGCATTTCGCGGCGACGGGACAATCACGCGCCGCCGTGGCCATGGGTGAACAGATCTGCGAGAACCAGCTGCTGGCGGGCCTGCTGGTCCGCTCGGCCGGGAACTACCTGACGCTGCTCGAGAGACTGATGGGAGTGGACCAAGCCCAGTTTGTGTTGGCGATGAACCGGCGAGCCGAACGAATGGGACTGCGCGCCACGCACTACGTCGATCCGACTGGTTACGACCCGCGAAGCGTGTCCACCGCGACCGAGCAGATTGAAGTAGCCCGAACCTTGATGGCCAACCCCGTCGCCGCGGAGATAGTGAACCACTCCTCGGTGACTCTCCCCGTGGCCGGAACCGTGCCGAGCTGGACTCCGCTGGCGGGAACGGGAGACGTGGTCGGCGTCAAGTCCGGTCGTACCGATGCGGCGGGCGGTTGCGATGTCCTCGCCTTGCGATACCAGAACCGACACGGCGGGGGCCTCGTCTTCGCAGCGGTGTTCGGACAACGTGGGGGCGACCTCGTGACTCCGGCGGGAGACGCCGCCAACCGGTTGGCCCGCTCCGTGCTCGACGCCCACGTGACGTGGCAATTCCGTCGCGGAACCTCGGTGGCGTCGGTCACGTGGGGAACGACCCACGCCCACGTGGTGACCGAGTCCGGCCTGACGCTACGGCGATTGTTGTGGCAGGTGCCACCCACCATCCGGGTAGATCGTTTGTCGGTGACGCACGCGGTGGCGACTGGGCAGCGAGTGGGTTGGCTCGTCGCGGGGTCTCACCGAGTGGCGTTGGTGGTCACCGGTGCGGTTGCCCCTCCTACCCTCTGGCAACGCCTACGCTGACCGTCGTGCGCGCGCGAGTTCCGGCCAGTTCGGCCAACCTGGGGCCGGGGTTCGACACCCTCGCGGTGGCGCTGTCACTGTACGTCGAGGTCGAGATCGGGCCCGCGGACTCATTCTCCATTTCAACCACCGGCGAAGGCGCGGGGCGATTTGATGACGAGAATCACCTGGCGGCTCAGATTGCGGCGCAACACCTCGGTCACCACCGGTTTTCTCTTCGCGTGCACTCCGACATTCCTCTCTCACGTGGTTTGGGTTCGTCGGCTGCACTGGCCGTCGCCGCCGCGGCGGCGGCCGGCCACCCCTCGCCGTTGGTGGTGGGCACCCGCGTGGACGGCCACGCGGAAAATGCGGCGGCGTCGGTGCGCGGGGGCTTGGTGGTGGCCGCGGTCGACGGCAATGACATCACCGTGAGGCCCCTGCCGCTCGATCCCGTGTGGCGGTTCGTGGTCGTCATCCCCGATCAGGAGTTGGCGACGGCGGACGCGCGAGCAGTCCTTCCGAGTGACATCCCCTTCAGTGACGCGGTCCACAACCTGACGGCTCTTGGCCTTCTGGTGGCCGGCCTCGCGGACCACGGAGCCTTCGCTCGCGGGGCGATGGACGACTCTTTGCACCAGCCCTACCGCGGCAAGTTGCTGCCCTTCGCCGACCCTCTGTTGGCGCGACTGCGCGAGGCGGGTGCGGCCGGGTCGTGTTGGTCGGGCGCGGGCTCGACGATGTTGGGCCTGGCCACTATCGAGAGTGCGGATGACGTCGCCGGCGCCGCGTCGTCTTTTCTCAACGATTTCGGAGTGCCCGGTGTGGTGCGGATTCTGGAGGCGGACGGACAGGGCCTTCGGACGTGGTGAACATGGCTCGTCGGCGCACCGCCGAGGGCGTGGCGTTTCTCCTCGCGGGAGGATTCTTTATCCAGTGGTCCTCAGCGGTCATTCAGGCGGCGTTCACCGTTCTCGGACCGAGCGCGGCCAGCGCCTGGCGGGTGACGGTGGGGGCGATCGTGCTGTTGTGCGTCGTGCGACCCCGGGTGCGCTCGTGGACCCGTGATCAGTGGATGGCCGCCGCGGCGTTGGGTCTCTCGACGATGTTGATGAATCAGTGTTTCTATCAATGCATTGCCCGGATTCCCCTCGGCGGCGCGGTGGCGATTGAGTACCTAGGGCCCTTCATGGTGGCCGCCCTCGGTCGGCGAACCTGGCGACACGGCGTGTTCGTTCTTCTCGCCGGCGCCGGGGTCATCGCCATCACCCGACCCGGTTCGGGTCTGAACGTTCTCGGAGTCCTTTTCGGATTGGGTAGCGGTCTGTTCTGGGCGCTGTACATGTTCGCCTCCGCCCGGGTCGGCCGCGCGACCCGTGGTTTCGAGGGCCTGGCGGTCTCGATGTCGATTGCGGCGGTCGTGTCGCTGCCGCTGTCGCTGGGTCGCCTTCCCCAGGTGATGCACCATCCGTCGGTCCTCGGCCGGGTCACTGTGGTGGCCGTCATGGCCATCGTTCTGGGCTTCGGTGCCGAGATGCAGGCCATGCGTCGTCTTCGTCCGGCGGTGGCGGGTGTGTTGATGGCCACCGAACCGGCGATTGCCCTGCTCGTCGGCTGGATGCTTCTCGCGCAGGTCCCGACGTTCTGGGACGTGGTCGGCATTGTGGCCGTGGTCATTGCCGGCGCCGGGGTGACCTGGGACTCGGACCCGGGTGATCTCGAGGTGCCTCAGTAGAATTGCGAGGTGGCCGCGCCGCGCACCTTCTCTATACGCACCTTTGGTTGCCAGATGAACGAGCACGACTCGGAACGTCTGGCCGGCCTGCTGGTCGCCGATGGCCTGGTACCCGTGGAGGGTGACGAACCCGCCGACGTCGTCATTTTCAACACCTGCACCATCCGCGAGAACGCCGATCTCAAGCTCTACAGCGCTCTGGGCCACCTGAAGTCCCAAAAGGCCGAGCGCCCCGACATGCAGATCGCCGTCGGTGGGTGCATGGCGCAGAAGGACCGGGGCTCCATCGTGGAGCGAGCCGGCTGGGTGGACGTGGTCTTTGGGACCCACAACCTCCACGAAGCGCCCTCCCTCCTGCGGCGCGCCACCCTCGACGGCCCGCAGGTCGCCGTCTACGACAGCCCCGACCCCGAAGCGGCCCGCGACATGGCGCCGGCGCTGCACGCCGTGCGCGAACTGCCGTGGTCGGCGTGGATGACCATTCAGACGGGG
>CAXBRI010000106.1:0-5004 GCA_963978125.1 uncultured bacterium
AGAAGTGCGACCATCACCACACCGCCGAGGAACTGGGCCGCGACGAACTGCCAGCCGAGGAAGAGATAAAGGACAATCCCCAGCTCGATGACGAGGTTGGTGGACGCGAGCATGAACACCAGGGAATTCGTGAGCGATGCCCCACGTGCAAAGAGTGCGCGAGCCGTGGCGCTCGCGGCGTAGCTACACGACGACGACACCACGCCGAGGATGGCGGCCAAGCCGACGGTCGACGGGGATGTGCTGCCCAATCGACTTCGCAGCCCATCGCGGGGAATCATGCTCTGCACCAGTCCCGACAGCGAGAAGCCCAGAACCAGCGGCCACCACGTCGCCCACAACATGGCCAACGCTTCGCGAAGGCCAGCCCACAGCCAGTGCAGTGCTGTCATCGCGTGCGGGGGAAACCCAGGTCAATCTGGGACTCTGAGGCTGAGGGCCATCGCGTGGTGATCACCTTGGCCCGGGTGTAGAAGGCAAAGCCCTCGGGTCCGTAGATGTGGCTGTGCCCGAAGAGGGAGTTCTTCCAGCCACCAAAGGAATACGCGGACACCGGAACGGGAATGGCCACGTTGACGCCAATCATGCCGACCGTGACGTCGCGGGCGAAGCGCCGAGCCGAATTGCCGTCCCGGGTGAAAATGGCCGCGCCGTTGCCGTAGGGGTTGGCGTTCACGAGCGACACGGCCTCTTCGTACGTGGCGACTCTCACGACCGAAAGAACCGGGCCGAAAATCTCGTCGTCATACGCCGGGGTTCCCGGCCGCACGTGGTCGAGCAGGCAGGGACCGAGGAAGAAGCCCGGACGCGAGGCCAGGTCGCGGCCATCGATGACGACTTCGGCCCCGTGGGTGGCGGCTCCGTCGACGTAGCTCAGTACCCGGTCGCGATGGGCTTGGGAAATCAGCGGGCCGAAATCGCTGGCTGCATCAGCGCCGTCACCCACCACCAGCTTGTTGGTGCGCACCCGAACACGCTCCACGAGGTCGTCGGCAATCGGCCCCACGGCCACGAGGACACTCACGGCCATGCACCGTTCACCCGCCGAGCCGAAACCGGCGCTGATGGCCGCGTCGGCGGCGACGTCCAGGTCAGCGTCGGGGAGAACGACCATGTGGTTCTTCGCTCCGCCCAGGGCTTGGCACCGTTTCCCGAGCGCGGATGCTCGCTGGTAGAGCGAACGCGAGACCGGCGTGGATCCCACCACACTCACCGCATCCACACCGTCGTGGTCGACCAGCGAGGTCACGGTGGAGGCGTCACCGTGGAGGACGTTGAAGACGCCGTCGGGAACTCCGGCACGACGCATGAGGTCGGCCAGGAAGTTTGCGGGAGATGGGTCGCGCTCCGAGGGCTTCAAGATGACCACATTCCCCGCGGCCAATGCGTTGGCGGCCATCCAGAGGGGAACCATCACGGGGAAGTTGAAGGGAGTGATGGCAGCGATCACTCCGATGGGCTCGCGAACGGAGTGGACATCGACGCCGGCGGCCACTTGGTCGGAAAACTCACCCTTGAGGTGGTCCGTGAGGCCGCAGGCGTATTCGACGTTCTCCAGTCCGCGGGCGATTTCACCTCGGGCGTCGGCCACTGTTTTGCCGTGCTGCGACGTCACGAGTGCGGCCAACTCGTCGGTGTGTTCGACCAGCAGTTGGCGCAAGGAAAACAAAATGCCGGTTCGTTCGCTGAGTGAAGTGTGCCGCCACGATTCCCAGGCCCGTCGAGCAACGAAAACAGTCTCGTCCACGAGTGCCACGTCGGCCACTGGGGCAAAGTCGGTGATTTCTCCGGTGGCCGGGTTGGTCACGGGTAGCGTTCCTTCCCCATTTCGGGCCTGGCCATCGACGAAATGGGGGATTGGGGACATAGGAACCTCGCTCTGTTCAACAATTTAGTTCGCTTGTGTGACGATGGAGAGATGGCGCCGGTCCTTCCCTTCATTGACGACGCGGGCAGCCTTCACGTGTCACGTCGAGTGACAATCCCGGCCGATGAAATAGTCATACGGGTGACCACGTCGGGAGGCCCCGGTGGACAGCACGCCAACCGTTCGCTCACGAAGGTGGTGGTGACGTGGCACCCCCACGACTCTCATGTGCTCAGTCCGTCGGACCTCGACCGTCTCGTCGCCCGACTCGGATCGGTGGTGCGATCGAGCGCGAGTCGATTCAGGTCGCAAGCCCAGAATCGGCACGCCGCCCTGGAACAACTTGCTCAGCGAATCGCCAACGCTCTGGTTCCCGAGACACCGCGACGAGCTACCAAACCTACCGCCGCATCGAAACGCCGCCGGGTCGACTCAAAGAAGGCGCGGTCACGTGTCAAGGAAAATCGGCGACGCCCGAGCGACGACTAGCGACTAGTCGCGAGGTGACGCTCGATGGTCGCCAGAGCACTGTGCATGACGCCGTCGAGTTCTAGGTCGGTGTCCTCGCGGGGCCCCTTCAGTGCGGTCAGCGAGGCGTAGCCCGCAACCACCAGTGCGCCGTCCTCGTCCTCATTTTCGTCGCTGACGTCGCCGATGTCCGGGGTGGCCGCACCCAAGCGAAGATCGAGCCGACCCTTGTCTTCCAGGGGCACGTCACCGTGGGGCCGTGCCGACTTCACGACGCCGGCCATGGAAATCCGACCGCGGCGAACGCCCTTCAGCTCGTGCGGGCGCAGGTTCGGGACGTTGAGGTTGAGCAATGTACGCGATGGGGCCGTCAGAAATTCCTGGAGCACCTCGACGGCCACCGCGGATGCGGTGTCGTAGTGGACTTCTTCGCCCCACTGCACCGACACGGCGAGCCCCGAGCAACCGAGTTGCGCGCCGGTGAGGATGGCCCCGACGGTTCCCGAATGAAGAACCGATCGGCCCACGTTGGCTCCGTTGTTCACGCCGGAGAGAACAACGTCGGGGCGCCAGCCGAAACTGCCCAGGCACCCGACAATGGTGCACAGCGCCGGCGGGCCCTCCAGTGCGTAGGCGGGGATGTTCGCAGCGCCGACGATTTCCATCCGTTCGTAGTTGACGTGGGGATCGGAAAAGACATCACCGACTGCGGCCGACATGCCCGAATAGTTGCGGTTCGGGGCGACGACGATGGCTTCACGGACCTCACCCTCGGGGGCTCGGGTGATCCACTGCGAAACGGCCCGGGTTAAAGACTGGATGCCCGGCGCCAGAATTCCGTCGTCGTTGGTGATGAGAATGCGCACGGGGAACACCCTAATTGTCGTAAGTTACGGGAACGAAACGAGGAGGCCGCGGCCGATGCTCCCCACCGGAGAACAGATTGCCATCGCCCACGGAGACCAGCGGGCCGTGATCACCGAAGTCGGGGCGACACTGCGCGCGTACGTGAAGGCCGGGGTTCCTGTCATTGAGGGATTCGCGGCCGAGGAAATGGCTGAACACGGACGCGGGCAGATCGGTTTCCCGTGGCCCGGTCGGATGGGTGACGGCGAGTGGTCATTCTCGGACCGTTCGGCTCACGCCGCGATTGACGATCCGTCGCACGCCACTTCGAGCCACGGGTTCGTGCGGTGGCGTCGTTTTGAGGTCACTTCGGTCAACCAGAACCGTTGCTCGTTGGTACTGGTGGTCCACCCCACTCCCGATTACCCGTTTCTCACGGAATTGAAGATGGACTACCACCTCGGTCCGACCGGACTTACGGTGACGTCCACGGTAACCAACCTGGATGAGGTACCCGTCCCCTTCGGCCTGGGGTTCCTGCCGTACGCGGCTGTCAGCACGCCGACCATCGAAGGGGCCCAGTTGAAGGTTCCGGCCAAGGCCTACGTGGCCGTCAATGACCGGCACCTGCCGACGGGTGAGATTCTGCCCGTGATGGGCAATGCCTACGACTTCCGTGAGGCGAAGAGCGTGAACGGGCACGACCTCGACGTGACCTTCACCGAGTTGATTCGTGACGACACGGGAATGTGCACGCTGTCGCTCGCCGATTCCAAGGGTGGTGAGGTGGAGGTCTCGATGGACCGCAACTTCCCGTACGCCCAAGTGTGCACTGGCGACGCCCTGCCGGTCGGCCGCCGCCGTACCTCTGTCGTGCTGGCGCCCCTGACCTGTCCGCCCGACGCGCTCCGATCGGGCAAGGACATCGTCATCCTCGAACCCGGCCAGCACTGGGCCGCCTCCTGGCGACTGCGCCGGGTCGGCTAATGGGTCGCGTCGTTCTCGTCACGGGTTCGACGAGCGGAATCGGGGAAGCGACGGCCCTGGCGTTTGCGGCACGCGGACACTCGGTGGTCTTTAACTCCGTGTCGAGCGTGGCCGCGGGGGAGGAGCTTGCGGCTCGGACGCCCGGGTCGGTCTACCTCCAAGGAGACGTCGCCGACGCGGACGACTGTCATCGACTCATCGACGCGACTCTTGGGCGCTTCGGCCGACTCGACGTGCTTGTGAACAACGCGGGCCGAACCCGGGTGATTCCCCACGCCGACATTGACGCGGCGTCGGTGGAGGTGTTCCGCGAGATCTTCGACGTGAACGTTTTTGGCACGTGGCAGCTGATTCAGGCGGCGCTTCCGGCGCTGCGACACAGCCGGGGTTCAATCGTGAACATCACGTCGGTGGCGGGAGTACGACCCACGGGTTCGTCCATTCCGTACGCCGCCTCCAAGGCGGCACTGAATCACCTGACCGTGTTGTTGGCCAAAGTGGTGGGCCCTGAGGTTCGAGTGAATGCTGTGGCGCCGGGACTCATCGACACACCGTGGACGGCCGACTGGGACGCCATTCGGGGTGCCGTGTCGGCAATAGCGCCCTTGAAGAGGTCAGGCACGCCGGCGGACGTTGCCGAGGTAATTCTGAGCCTCTCAGACGCCGCGTACGTGACCGGTCAGGTGGTCGTGGTCGACGGCGGCCTGACGATTGCGTCTTAGGCGCGTCGCACCGGCGGAACCACCCGGTGCATCACGCCCGCCAGCAATTTCATCAGCGGCCTCGTGAAGAGTGCGTCCATGACGGGGTGCGGTCGCACGCCCAGTGCGCTCTGT
>CAXBRI010000107.1:0-4996 GCA_963978125.1 uncultured bacterium
CACTCTTTCCCTACACGACGCTCTTCCGATCTGTGGTGGGCGAAGTGGGCGTGTTCATGGCTGTTTCTGGACTGAGTCCAAAACCAGCATATACCCACTTTTTATCCCCGTGCCCGGGGAAAGGTCCTATTTCGCGAGTTCCGCCAAGGTCTCACTCAGGGTCGGGCGGACCCGTCCGGCGAACATAACCCCCCGGTCCAGCCGGTCGAGGAGCTGGATCACGTTCTGCTGGCGCACCTTGAGCGGGTGGGACTCGTGGAAGGCGCGGACCTCGCGAGCGAGCTCGTCGGTCGTGTACAGCACCGACGCTCCCATGCAGAAGTACGCGTGCATGTCCGGGGTGAAGTGGCTCGTGAGCGCGTCCCAGCGGGCCGTGACCTCACGCCACATCGCCTCGCCGATCGCGCGGCTCGCCGTCAAGCCACCGATCAAGAACGGCGCGTCCTGGCTGCGGTACGTGGTGAGGCACTTATCGAGAGTGCGCAGACCCTCCTCCACCGACGGGATGGAGGCCAGGGCGGTGAGGTAGCGCTGCTCTTCCTGCGGCGTGGTCGCGGCGACGCGGCGTTCCTCGAAGATCTCCGCGGTGCCGGGTCGGTTCTGCACCGCGGCAATTCGGACGAAGGGTGTCGCGAGGTCACCCGTGAGGTCGTTGGCGTCGAATCGGCGAAGTGCCTCTGCGATGACTTTCTCGTCACGGCCGTAGTTGCCCAACACGCCAACCGCCATGGCCCGGAGTTCTCCGGCTTGTGCCGGCTCGCCGGGGATGGGGCTGAGACCGAGACGGTCCACCAGGGGGCGGACAATGCGGCGAACAACCGCCGCCAACGTGTCGCGCTGGGTGTCGTCGCAGATGCGGTCCAACATGTCAATCGCGGTGAAGATGACCTGCCACGACGAAGGCTCGTCGAGATTGACCAAGCCCGTGGCGAGGTTGAGGAGCCCGCCCAAGGTGGCGCTTCCCACGAGCACGGCCGCCCAGGTGTCCGAAAAAAGCACGGCTCGTTCGAGTTCCTGCAGATCACCCAGTCGCGTAGCGATGGCGGCCAGTTCGGCCTCGCCGTACGCGGTGCGGTAGAAGCCCGACCCGCCGGCGTTCACGACGGCCGTTCCCGAGGTTGCCAACGGGGCATTCGTCTCGGTCAGGAGTTGCTTGGTGATGGTGGATGAGCCGATCTCGCGCGAGAGAACGGGCACCTGCCACTTCGAACCGATGGCGCTCTTCTCCTGGGGCGCGAGGTACGAAAAGGGCGACTGGCTGATGGTGCCGTTCTCCACCTTGATGAGTGGGTGGCCACCCTGGAGAATCCAGGTATTCATCAGCGCGGCGATGTCCTGGCCGCTGGCCTCGGACAGGGCGTTCCACAGATCCACGGTGTGGGTGTTCGCGTAGGAGTGGCGCTTCAGGTAGATGCGGATTCCGTCGCGGAACGTCTCGACGCCGAGGTACTGCTCGAGCATGCGCAACACGGCCGAGCCCTTGATGTATGTCAACACGTCGAACATCGCACGGCAGTCGTCGGGCGAGACGACCTCAAACTCAATCGCCCGGGTCGAGTGGAGGCCGTCGACGCCGAAGGCCATGTCACGCGAGGGGTTGAACTCGACCCAGACCTTCCAGTCCGGGGCGAAGTGGTCGGTGCAGATGCCCTCCATGAAGCTGGCGAAGGCCTCGTTGAGCCAAATACCTTCCCACCACTCCATGGTCACGAGGTCACCGAACCACATGTGGGCGAGCTCGTGGTTCACGACGGCGGCCACGCGGCGCACGTCGGCGTGGGCGGCGGTCGCCGGGTCGACGAGCAGGGCCGTCTCGCGGTACGTCACGAGACCGAGGTTTTCCATGGCCCCGGCGGCGAAGTCGGGGATGGCGATCATGTCGAGCTTGTCGCCCGGGTAGGGAATGTTGAAGTAGTCCGAGAAGAACTCCAGGGCGTGGACGGCCGTCTTGTGGGCGATCTCGATGAGGTGGCCCTTGCCAATCGGGTACAAGATGCGCAGTTCGGTGCCACGCACCACCGTGACGGGCGACTCCTCGAAGGGACCCACGACGAAGGCCACGAGATACGTCGACATCTTCATGGTCCGAGCGAACGAAACCTCGGTGGTGCCGTTGCCCAAGTCCTTACGACCAATTTCCTTGGCGTTCGAATAGGCCTTCAGGTGTGACGGCACGACGAGGGTGATGTCGTAGGTCGCCTTGTAGGCGGGGTCGTCCCAACAGGGGAACGCGCGACGGGCGTCGTGGGATTCGAACTGGGTGGTGGCCAGCGTGTGGGTCACACCCTGCTCGTCGATGTAGGTCGAGCGGTAGAAGCCATGCAGCTGGTCGTTCAGTGTTCCGGTGAATTCGATGTGGACCTGGGCCGAACCGGTGGGCAGGGCCTCGGCAAAGGTGAAAGTCGTGGTCTGGTACTGCTCCGAGTACGAGGACGAGGTCGACGTGAAGGTCTGGCCCCCGACCGTGACCATCGCGGTGTCGAGTTCGAGCTCGAGAGTGTTCACGGCGAATGACGAGACGGATTCATTGATGTCCACGTCGATGTCCACCACACCGGCGAAGGTGTACTTCGCCAGATCCGGAGTGAGGTGAATGCAGTAATTCGATGGTACGACCGTGCGCGGCAGACGATACGGATTGGTGCTCACCATGACTCCCTTGAGACTTTTGGACTACGACACACTAGGGTCGAATTCGTCGGGACGTAAAATGCGCCGACGGGGACGGAGCGGTCGCGGCGTTACGCGGCGGGTCGAATGATCGGCACTCCCCCGAGAACCGTCCCCACCACCGATATGTCCTTGATAGTCATGGGATCAACGGTTAGCGGATCGGCGCCCAATGCCGTGAAGTCCGCCAGCTTGCCCACCTCAATCGACCCAATCTTGTGGTCGAGTTTGAGCAGCCACGCTGCCCCCAGGGTCATCGCCTCCAGCGCCTCGGCTGGGGAGATTTTTTCGTGTTCGCCGAGCACGTGACCCGTCCTCGTCACGCGGTTCACCGCGCACCACATGGTGAAGAGTGGCGCCACGGGCGTCACCGGAGCGTCCGAATGGAGGGAGTAGTGCACGCCCTCACGCGCGGCGGTGGCCGCCGCATTCATCCGACGCGCCTTGTCCGGGCCGACCGTCTTGGTTCGGTGGATATCGCCCCAATAAAAAAGGTGATTGGAGAACAGGTTGACTCCCACCCCGAGTGTGGCCATTCGACGGAACTGGTCGCGCGAAGCCAACTGGCAGTGCTCGAGACGGTGCCGGTGATCGAGTCGGGGCGATGTCACGAGAATTCTCTCAATGGCCCGAAGAGCGGCCTCAGTAGCCTCGTCGCCGTTGGTGTGGATGGCGGCTTGGAACCCCCGGTCGTGGAACGGCTTGACCTGATCCACGAGAGTGTCCTCATCGAGGATCAAGAAACCGTGGTCTTCCCCCGAGCAGTAACCCGGCCAGTTCAGTTTTCCGGTGAAGCCCTGAATAGAGCCATCCGCAATCCATTTGACGGGGCCGAGCTGAACTCGGTCACTACCCGCAGCACGAAGTTTTTCGCACAGCGTCAACAGATCGTCGCGCTCCATGATTCGTGACATGGCGGCGACCGACGGCGAATAGACCACGCGCACCGGAAAATCGTCCTGATTGGCGACGTTGAGGAGTGTCTCGAATCCCTGACCGGCACAGGTCGCCGCCATCTCAGTCATTGTGGTGCAGCCGGCGTTGTGAGCGAGCCAGCCCCCGTTCCAGACGTTCCGCGAACCGTCACCACGTGACATGTCACCGGGTGCGAACAGCAGATTCATCGCCGTCTCTTGGAACACTCCGGTCGGCTCACCCGCCTCGTCCTTCATCACACCACGCTCAGTGTTGGCCGAGGTCACGCCACGCGCGGACATGAGCGCCGAGTTGGCGTACGCGAGGTGGAGCGACGCGTTCAAGACCAGGATTCGGGCATCGGCGGAAGCGCGGTCCAGATCATGACGGGTCAACGAACGGCCGTCATGAAAGCTCGGGTCAAAGCCGAAGCCGGCTACCGCCCTACCTTCATCGACCGATTGGGCCACTGCGGTGGCGAGCCGCTCCACCACTTCATCGATGGATCGACAACCCCGGGCAATCGATCCATCCGGCCGGGGTCGGTCGTCAAATCCGAGCCATACGTATTGGTCCACCATGCCGTTAGCCACCAAATGCCCGTGTGCCTCAACAAAGCCCGGTACAAGAACCATGTTTTCGAATCGTCGGTCGACGTTATAAGAAGTCCCTTGCAGGTTCGAGAGAACTTCGGATTCCGTACCGACATGAAGAATTCGGCCGTCACGAACCGCCACGGCAGTTGCCTGCGGACACGACGGATCCATGGTGTGAATCAACGAGGCTGGAAAGACAATGGTCATAGACGAACTCCGCTGACGAACACTAGGCACATCCCGCTTTCCGGCCCGAGAAGTATCTGAATCTGTTCACGGTGCGACCGCCGTGCCGTGATCAACAAGGTTTTCGTGGTGGCGGGGGCAGGATTTGAACCTGCGACCTTCGGGTTATGAGCCCGACGAGCTACCAAACTGCTCCACCCCGCGGCGGACTTTTCATTCTAGCCGCCACGACGCTTACTTGCCAATGGGACATCCTGCCCTAATGAGAACTCATTCTGAGACGTTCTCTTCGATCATGCGCACACGAGCAATTTTCATTTCCGCCTTCCTCGGGTGGCGCCACTTCCTCGGTGCCGATCCGAACGACGTCGTGTAGCGCCCTCCGCTAGGAACGAAGAGCCGCCCGGGCACGGTGTCCGGGCGGCTCGCAATTTCACGCAACCCCTTCACTAACCTGACCGCATGGACAGCGACCTGCGTGATCAGCTCTCGTCGGCCGTCAATGGCCGGGTCACCTTCGCGGGCGCCCACCACCCCGACGATCTCCACGACGAATCTCTGCAGATCGGAAGAGCGTCGTGTAGGGAAAGAGTGTAGATCTCGGTGGTCGCCGTATCATTAAAAAAAAA
>CAXBRI010000108.1:0-4993 GCA_963978125.1 uncultured bacterium
TTTTTTTTTTAATGATACGGCGACCACCGAGATCTACACTCTTTCCCTACACGACGCTCTTCCGATCTCCGATGCTCAGAATGATTCTGATTTCACGGGGAAGGTGAAAGCGCCGCGGGTTGGGGGATTCGTCCATAGGCACCCTCAAGACTGCCACCTAGGTAATGGGTCTTTGTGTCTTATGTCCTGCCAAGCCGCACCGGTAAAATGCCCCAATGCGCACTCTGGTGGTTTTGCCCACCTACAACGAAATTCTCAATGTAGAGCGGATGTTGCGCACTCTTCGGTCCGTGGTTCCGGAATCCTCGATTCTCGTAGTGGACGACGGTAGTCCCGACGGTACGGCCGATGCGGCGTCAGCCGTGGCCAGGGAGTTGGGGGCCATTGAGATCCTGCGGCGAAGCGAAAAAAATGGTTTGGGCGGTGCTTACCGAGCAGGATTCGCTTGGGGGATTGATCAGGGTTTTGATCATTTCGTCGAAATCGACTGCGACTTCTCGCATGACCCTGAAGCCCTCCCGTCCCTTCTGGTAGCTGCGGAGCGCCATGACGTGGTCATCGGTTCGCGCTACGTCGCCGGTGGCACCATTCCTCAGTGGTCGTTCTCACGACGCTTGTTATCGCGTGGTGGCAACGTGTACGCATCGGTACTTCTGGGCCTCGGCGTCGCCGATTCGACGGCCGGTTACCGCGTCTATTCGAAGCGCGCGCTGGAACTGATTGACTACCGCAGCGTCACGGCCGACGGTTACGGCTTCCAGATTGAGATGACGTACCGGGCGCGACGTGCCGGTGCGTCCATCGTGGAGGTGCCAATCTCGTTCACGGACCGGGAGCGCGGTGAGTCGAAGATGTCGGGAGCAATCGTCACCGAGGCGCTCGCGCTGGTGACGAAATGGGCCGCCCTACGCGTGGTCGGTCGCTAAATCGATTCCACGAGTAGCGCCGCCAGCACCGACGACAACTTGGCCCGGGTTTCCTCCCGCTCGGCCATCGGGTCTGATTCGGCGACTATTCCCGCACCGGCCCATGCTTCGAATTCCCGACCGTGTAGTAGGACGCCGCGGAAGCCAACCCACCATTCGCCGTCGCCACGGGCATCCATCCATCCCAGCGGTCCGGCGTAGACCCCTCGGTCGCGGTGCTCGATGGTGGTGATGAGCCGGTATGCCTCGTCTCGCGGGATTCCACCCACGGCGGCGGTGGGATGCATCAATCGAAGAATTTCCAGGGCGTCGGGTGCGTCAACTTCATGCTCGCACGAGGCGTGAACCCAGGTTCCCAGGTGCGCAAGGCTGCGTAGCCGGACGATGGATGGCTCAGCATCGGCTGTGACTCGTTCATACGCCGAGGCGAATTTCGCGACGACTTCATCGGCCACGACGGCATGTTCGTGACGGTTCTTCGCGCTGCCGAGTAGCCATGACTGAAAATCCTCGTCGCCCGTGTGGGGGGTAACGGCGATGGTTCCGGCCAACGGGTGCGCCGAGGCCGTGGCACCCGTGCGCCGTACCAGTAGTTCGGGTGTGGCTCCCACGAATCGACGGCCGTCGTCCGTGGGGAAGCTGTAGATGGTGCAGGCCGGTTCGCGCGAACGAAGCCGTGCGGCGAGCGCTGCGGGATCGGCGGCTTCGCGTAGAGTCCCCGTTACCGCTCGCGCGAGGACGACCTTGTCGACTTCGTGTCGCCGCAGCAAGTCCACAGCCCGGGCGACGCCGTGCGCGTAGTCGTCAGCCGTCGGATCGAAGGTGAACGAGTCGATCTCCAGCAGGCCTTGGTCGGGTCCGTAGCCGGCTCCGAGGTCGAGGGGTGAGTCGCTGACTTGCTCCGACCTGGTGATCCAGGCGTCCCCATCTCGGAGAACGGTGACGAGGATGTGTGGAAGGGTCAGGGTGGCTGGCGCCATTCGGTCGAAGGGCAGCGATCCGAAGGCCACAATCCCGGTTCCGGCTGGACCCAGGTCACCCTCGAGTTGGTGGGTGCGCAGGGCGTCCAGTGCCCGGTCGACATCACCGAGCCCTTCGGGAAGGGTGATGACGTCGGCGGTTCCGCCCAGCCCGGCTCGGACTCCATCGGGCCCCTCCAGCAACCAGCCCGTGCGAGCGGCGGCGTGGCGTAACGAGTTCAGGTCAACGCCTTCGACCTTCTGGCGTGTGAAAATCACGACGCCCGCGTGGCGATCAACTGCTGGCTGAGCCCACCCATCACCCGACGATGATTCACGGCGGTGAAGCCGGCCTCGTTCAGCATGGCCACTAGGGCCGGCGCTTCAGGTAGGTAGGCCGTTGATTGGGGAAGGTAGCGATACGCCTCGCGGTCACTGAGCAGTCCACCGATGACGGGAACGGCTTTGCGGAACCAGAATCGGAATCCGGCTCGCCATAGCCCTCGTCTCGGCTCGGCAACTTCGAGTAGGGACAGTCGCCCGCCCGGTCGCAACACACGGGCCATTTCATTGAAGACACCCCGCAAATCGGTGAAATTGCGCAACGCGTAGCCGCAGGTCAATCCGTCAAATGCACCCGATCGAAAGGGAAGCATGGACCCATCGGCCTGCACTCGGGTGCTGACATCGCGACTCGCCGCGAGCATGCCGAAGGATAAATCGGTGGCTACGGAGACCATTCCTTGGCGTCGTGCTTCGCGGTAAAAGTCACCCGTCCCGGCCGCAACGTCCAGGATGAGCGATCCCCCGGGGAGTCGAAGGTCACTCACCGCGCGACGACGCCAGCGGGCATCAAGGCCGAAGGTCATCAGTCGGTTCACCATCTCGTAGCGCGGGGCGATGGCGTCAAACATCGACCGGACGTACCGAGTCTTCTCCTCGCCCTGGGGGAGGGCCCGAGAGTTCATCTCTCTAGAAGTAGTAGCGAAAGACCACTTGGGCAACGCACGAAGGCTTGGGAGCGTCCTTCACCTCAATGGTCAGATCAACTGCCACCTGAACTCCGCCCGCGACATCGTCGACGGAGGCGAGAGTGGCACCCGCTCGAATTTCCGAGCCAACGGGGACCGGGGCGGTGAATCGAACTTTGTTGGTTCCGTAATTGACGCCCATCTTCACGCCGTCAACCTTGAGTATCTGGCCCAAAAGAATCGGAGTGAGCGAAAGGGTCAAGTACCCGTGAGCAATCGGACCGCCGAAAGGGCCAGCCTTCGCGCGTTCTGGATCGACGTGAATCCACTGGTGGTCGCCGGTGGCCTCGGCGAACAGGTTGACCTGCTCCTGAGTCACCGTGTGGTAACCCGAATAGCCCAGGTGCTGCCCAATAAGGTTCTTGAGCTCCTCTACGGAGCGTGCGGTGGTTGCCATGCCATCACCCTACCGATTTGACGGTCATTGTCCGACTACCGGACCTAGCATGGCTTCGTGAGCGAAAAGGGGCATCCGGAGCACCATCGGGACATATCGGGTGGCTGGTTTCGCGCCGGGAGTTTCGGGGTCAGCGACGGCTTGGTGACCAACGTGTCCCTGATTCTCGGTTTCGCCGGAGCCCATCCCAGCCATGAAGTGGTTCGCCTGGCGGGCCTTTCGGGCTTGGTCGCGGGAAGTTTCTCCATGGCGCTCGGGGAATTGCTGTCCATGCGGGCCCAGAAGGAACTTTTCGAATACGAAATCAAAGTTGAGCGTGAAGCACTCGCCAATGACCCCGAGGAAGAGCAGGCTGAACTTAAGGCGATTTTTGTTGGCCGCGGAATCGACGAGGAACTCTCGACCCGGTTGGCGGCCGACCTCATGCGCGATCCGGACCTGGCGCTGCGCACCCACGCTCGCGAAGAACTGGGAATCGACCCGTCGGCGGTGGGCTCGCCGACCACAGCAGCCCTGTCGTCATTGACGGCGTTCGCGGTGGGTGCGTTCATCCCGCTGCTTCCCTGGCTTCTCACTAGTTCGGGTAATCAAGTGTGGTGGTCAACCGGACTCGCTGGCGTCGCCTCGCTGGCAATTGGAGGTCTCATTGGCTGGTTCACGAGGCGCGGGTTAGTTCGCTGGGCTCTGCTTCAGACGACCTTGACGGGAATCGCCGCCTTCATCACTTTTGGTGTCGGTCGCTTAGTGGGAGCCGGTTAGGCCCCGAAGCGAAGAACGCCGTCTTCTCTCACTAGCTCAAAGCCAATCTCGCGGTAGAGGACACGCGCCGGTTCGTTCGTCTTCTCCACGAAGAGAATGCCTCGGCGCACGCCCCGCCGGCTGAGCGAGGCGAGCCCCTGCGTGACAATCACTCGACCGATTCCCCGTCCCTGGAAGGCTGGGTCGACGGAGACCACGTATATCTCCCCAGCGCGGTCACGATGCAGTTCGTGAATTTTGGTCCAACACGAGGCTGCGAGCGCTCCATCTAAGAACAAGAGCAAAAAGCCCGACGGGTCGAACCAATCGTCGCGAAGTCGCAGATCGAGGTCGTCACGTTTCCACGCGCCTTGTTCGGGGTGGTCGGCGAATGCGGCGTTGTTCTGGGCTAACCATCGTTCTTCGTCCACGCCGATCTCGAATGGTCGAAGCGTCGCACCCGTTGGTAGTGGTGCCGTGGGGACGGGGAGAGGCACCGACAGAAGCTCGATTACCCGTACTGAGCGCCCTCCGTCGGGGACGGCCTGGGATCCTCGGACCCAAAAGTCGACCACCGTGTGGTTCTCTTGAATCGTCGCGAGAAGTTCTCCATCAACGCCGCCTCCGGCCTGTTCCACTTCGTACACGGACGCGTTCGAGCCCTGCGCGTATCCCGTGAGGGAGGCGCCCACCCCCCGTAGCCAGTGATCGGCAGGCCGATCGTGCAGAATCGCTCGGCGACGATTCTCGTCGATCGCCTCACGGGAAATTTCCGATTCGCACCGATCAAGATAGGCCAGCACCGCAATTCGCTCGTCGGTGGAGAGATGGGTGACGCGGCGCCAGGGTGTGTTCACGTCAGCGGACCTTGCCCGACAGGCGATTCAAACGACGAACCAAGCCGCCGACGGCCCTCTCCGCGGCGACCAGTTCGTTGTACTG
>CAXBRI010000109.1:0-4990 GCA_963978125.1 uncultured bacterium
TCAGCGTCGCCAGTCGTTCACACTCCTCAACGGCCGCTCGCACATCGTCGGACATGCCTTTCAGCACGTTGTCGTTGTACTGACGGGTGAGTGCGTCGGCCAACACGTCGGCTTGACGATGGAGGTCCTCGACCAGTTCGGCCCCGTCAGCGCCGAGCAGGGGTCGCGACACCTGAGCGAGTGCATGGAGGGCCGGGGTCTTGAGCGACGTGCCCAGCATCCCCGCGAAGATGTCGAGAATCTCGTGGGCCTCGTCGAAGATGACGTACTCATGAGAGGGCAACACGTTGCCGTCGGTCGCCAGGTGCGAGGCGTACAGGTGGGCGTTCACGATCACGAGGTCGCTGCTGGAGGCCCGGTCCCGAGCCAGTTCGGCCCAGCACGAACCGCCCTGGGGGCAATCGGCGCGGCCCAGGCACTCCTGCGGGGTCACCGACATCTGTCGCCACGCGCGCTCTTCAACCTCGAAGGGGAGTTCATCGCGGTCTCCGGTTGAGGTGTTGTTCGACCAGGTGAGGATGCGCTTCATCTGGTCGGCAATCCCCTTGGGGACGTCGTCGCCGTCATCGAAACTCAACTGGGCGCCGTCGGTCACACCTCGGGCCCGGTTCAAACAGAGGTAGTTCTGGCGGCCTTTCAGTACGGCCACCTTGAGGCCCGGCATCTGGGCGGCCACCAACGGGGCGTCTTTGGCGGCCAGCTGGTCCTGGAGGTTCTTGGTGGCGGTCGCAATCACGACCCGGGTGCGCGTGAGGGCGGCCGGGGTGAGATAGGCGAGGGACTTGCCGATGCCGGTGCCGGCTTCGACGACGAGGTGCTCTCCGCGGGAGAAGGCTTCGGCGACGCGACGCGTCATCTCCTGCTGGCCGAGTCGATCTTCGCCACCGCCCGGCAGGTGCGAGGTGACTTTCGCGAGGAACTCGACGGCGGCGTCACCCGTCACTTCTGAGGCGGTGTCGTCGAGTTGGCGGCCGACCGATTCGTCGAACTCCCCGAAGGAGGTCGGGTCGTCGGGGTCGTATGAAGTCACCTGTCGAGCGTAGAGGGGGACTCTGACAAAGCTGGGATGCCGGGTAACTTGGACTCCGTGCCCGACCCCCGGCCGACCCCCATTCCCGACGCGCTGGATCGCTCCAGCGTGCCGGCCCACGTGGCCGTGGTGATGGACGGCAACGGCCGGTGGGCGACCCGTCGGGGCCTGCCTCGGACCGAGGGGCACGGGGCTGGAGAAGCCGCCCTCGTGGACACCGTCTACGGTGCCTTGGCCCTCGGGGTCAAGGCTCTCACGGTCTTCGCCTTCTCGACAGAGAACTGGCGCCGGCCCGTCGACGAGGTGCGCTACCTCATGAACTTCAACAAGAACCTGCTCGCCACCCGTCGAGACGAGTTCAACGAGGCGGGGATTCGCATCGTCTTTTCGGGACGCCGCAACCAGAAGGTTCCCCGTGGGGTTCTGCGCGCCATTGAAGAGGCCGAGGCGCTGACCGCCCGGAACAAGAAGATGACGCTCAACATCGCCTTCAACTACGGGGGTCGGGCGGAGATCATCGACGCCGTGAATGAGCTTCTTCAGGACGGAGCGACCTCGGTCACCGAAAAGGCGTTGCGCTCACGTCTGTACCACCCCGAGCTACCGGACCCCGATCTGATGGTGCGCACCTCGGGGGAGTTCCGCATCTCGAACTTCCTCCTGTGGGAACTCGCATACGCCGAACTGGTCTTCCTCGACGTGTTGTGGCCCGACTTCCGTCGTGAAGACCTTTACCGGGCCATCGAGGAGTACCAGCAGCGCCATCGTCGTTTTGGGGGCGTCGAATGAGCGTGCGTCGCGCGACCTTTGCGTTCCTAGTGGTCGTCTACGTCTTCCTCTGGTTCCTGGCTGCCCACGGCGCGCGTCAGCTAGTGGCCCCCCTCACGGTGCCCCTCGTGCTCGCTGCGCTGGTTGCCGCCGGAATCGCGCTCGACCGATTCATCGGTATCACGCCGCGTCGGCCCAAGTTCAAGGATGACGATCACGGCGACGCGTGAGTTTCAAGACGACGTCGTCGTTCTGCGTACCTTCAAATCGGGCGAGGCCGACCGCATCGCCGTTCTCTGGACCCGCCGTCACGGCAAGGTGCGGGTTCTCTCGCGTGGGGCGCGCAAGACCACATCCAAGATCGGAGTGCATCTCGAGCCGCTGACCTGGGCTCACGTGGACCTAGTGGCGACGCGCGGTGACCTCTACATCACCCGCACGGTTCGCACCGTCGAACACCTCAACGTTCTGCGCGCCGATTACGACCGGCTCAACGCCGGATTTGCGGTCCTCGAGGCCCTCGACGCGCTCGCCGAAGACGGTTCGGCCGACGAGGGCCTCTTCGAAGTGCTGACGCGGGTACTGAAAACGTTGAACGACGACACGTTTCGGCCGAATCTCGTTCCCACCACTTTCTTTTTGCGCCTGCTCTCATTTGACGGCTCCGCCCTGGTGGTTGACCGCTGCGTCTCGTGCGAAGGCAACGAAGGACTCGTGTCGTTCGACGCGACCGCCGGTGGGTTGTTGTGCGCCGCGTGCCGGTCGGGGGTACGCATCTCTCCCGAAGGCGTGGTGCTGTTGCAGCGGATGTTAGGTGGAGACCTAGCCGGGGTGCTCCGAGAGGAAGCACCCTCTGGTGCCGGTGAGGTGGCGCATCTGATCCACGAAGCGATTGAGGCCCACGTGGGTCGGCGTCTGAAAGTCGCGCGGAACAAGGCCCCTCTTCCGGAACTGCCTGACCGGTAGGGTGCCTCTTTGAGGAGGTGGCCGTGGCTCAGCCCGTAGTGATGTGGTTCCGCAGGGACCTGCGATTGGCCGACCATCCGGCCCTCACGGCAGCCGCTCAGCGCGGCCCGGTGGCCGGCATCTTCGTCATCGACCCCGAATTCGCCGCCCCCGCCGGACCGACTCGAATTGCATATCTGGGAGCCACCCTCTTCGATCTCAACTACACCACCGACGGTGGGGTGGCCTGTCGAGTCGGTGATCCGCTCGACGTTTTGAGTGTCCTGGCCAAGGAGCTTGGTGCCACCGAGGTTTTCGCAACGGCGGATTTCGGGCCGAAGGGGCGAGCCCGCGATGCGCGAGTTCAAGAAGGTCTGGCCGCCCGGGGCATCGCGCTCCACTTCGTGGGTACGCCCTACGTGGTCGCGCCGGGAACGGTGGTTACCAAGGCCGGCACGCCGAGCAAGGTCTTCACCCCGTTCCGCAAATACTGGGAACTTGAGCCGGTGCCGGCTCCGCTCCCCGTTCCGCAGGTGCAGTGGGTTCAAGTTGATGGCGTGGGAGTCACCGACCTCGCGAAAATTGGTTCCACTAAGCGACCGGACTATTTCGGCGATCTCCCCGACGACCCCGCTCCCCACATGCCGGCCTTCGGTGAGAATGCGGCGCACGGCCACTTGGAGCGTTTTCTCACTGTCGTCGAGTCCTACAAGGAGGATCGAAACTTCCCCGCGCTGAAAGCCACCAGCAAGTTGAGCCCCTTCCTGCGCTTCGGGGTCATTCACCCGCGTCAAGCTCTCGCCGCCGCTGCGGGACGAAGTGAGGGTCGGGCCCACTTCGCGTCGGAGATCGCCTGGCGCGAGTTCTACGCCGACGTGCTGGTTCACCACCCCGATTCCACCTGGCGGGTTCTGCAGCCGGCCATGGATCACCTCCGCGTGGACCGCGACGACCGGGCCATCGAACGTTTTCAAACATGGGCTCGCGGGGAGACCGGCTACCCATTGGTGGACGCCGGAATGCGTCAGCTCCTCGATGAGGGTTGGATGCACAACCGGGTTCGAATGGTGTGTGCGAGTTTCCTGGTGAAGCACCTGCATCTGGACTGGCGATGGGGCGCCAAATGGTTCATGTGGCGCCTCGTGGACGGCGACCTCGCGAGCAACCAGCACGGTTGGCAGTGGACGGCCCGCACGGGAACCGACGCCGCGCCCTACCACCGGATTTTCAATCCGACTCTGCAGGCCGAACGCTTCGATCCCCACGGTGAGTACGTGCGGAAGTACGTGTCGGAACTGCGCGAGGTGTCGGCCCCGGCGTGCCTGCAGCCCGGCGGGGGAGAAGGCCTTCTCGCGCCGGCGGGCTACCCCGCCCCGATGATTGATGCGGCGGTGGAGCGCGACGAGGCCCTGGCACGTTTCGCCGAAGCCCGCGAGGTGGCCAAGGCCGAGTCGTGACCGAGTTCGGCGTTTACGTTCACGTTCCCTTTTGTGCACGTCGCTGCGACTACTGCGCCTTCGCGACGTATGACGACCGTGATCACCTTCAGGACGCGTACGTCGACGCGGTGGTGACCGAAATCGGTTGGGCCGTAGCCAAGGGCATGCCCGTGGCGACCTCCGTCTTCTTCGGGGGCGGCACTCCTTCACGCTTGGAAGCGTCGCAACTGCTGCGCATGCTCGACGCGATTCCTCGCACCACCGATGCCGAGGTCACGGTGGAGTGCAACCCCGAGGACGTGACCGATTCCCTGCTGGCCGCCTACCGGGCCGCCGGGGTCACCCGCATCTCGCTCGGCGTGCAGTCCACGGTGGACCACGTCCTGGAGGGGCTCGGCCGACGGCACGGCCCGCCCCAGGTCCACCGGGCCGCCGAACTGGTGGCGGCCGGAGGGTTCGCCTCGTGGAACGTCGACCTCATCCTGGGCGGCGCCGGGGAGCGCACCGCCGACTGGGTGCGCACGGTGGAGGACGTCCTGGCCCTCCCCGGCCCGCCGCCCCACATCAGCGCCTATGCCCTGACGGTGGAGCCGGGCACGCCGCTGGCCCGCACCCCGGACCGGCACCCCGACGACGATGCCCAGGCCGAGCGGTACGAGGTGACCGACCGGCTCCTCGCGGCGGCGGGCTACGCCTGGGAGGAGATCTCCAACTGGGCCCGGCCCGGCCCCCGCTGCCGCCACAACCAGCTCTACTGGGCCCAGGGCGATTATCGGGGCATCGGGTCGGCGGCCCACTCGCACCGGTC
>CAXBRI010000110.1:0-4970 GCA_963978125.1 uncultured bacterium
CCGCGCAGGTCACCGGCCCACAGGGCGAGCAACATGAAGCCGGCGTGGTTGATCGAGGAGTAGGCCAGCAGACGCTTCACGTCGCGCTGGACGAGGGCGACAGAGGCCCCCACCACCGTGGAAAGCACGACGAGCACCCACAGGGCCGGACGCCACGTGTCGATCTGGGTGCCCAGGCCCGAGA
Source organism: uncultured bacterium (assembly GCA_963978125.1). GTDB lineage: Bacteria > Actinomycetota > Acidimicrobiia > Acidimicrobiales > RAAP-2 > RAAP-2. The sequence goes on from CAXBRI010000110.1 coordinate 185, forward strand.
GAATCACGCGCACGAAGCCGACGAAGGCTCCGACCTTCACGATGGAGGCCATGAAACCGGTGACCGGGGTGGGCGCCCCCTGGTACACGTCGGGCGACCAGAGGTGGAAGGGCACGGCCGCGACCTTGAAGGCGAATCCCACCAACAGGAGCGCCCCACCGGCCCAGAGCAGGCCCGGGTGTGCGGGGGTCGTGGCGCCGAGGAAGTAGGCGACGCCGGTGAGCGTCGTGGTGCCCGTGGCGCCGTAGATGAGCGCGACGCCGTAGATGAAGATGGCCGAGGCGAAACCACCGAGCAAGAAGTACTTCAACGCCGCTTCGAGCGAGGCCCCGCGGTGGCGGTCGAAGGCGACCAGAACGTAGAGGCCGATGGAAAGAATCTCGAGGCCGAGGAAGAGGACCAGCAGGTCGTTGGCCGAGACCATGACCATGGCACCGGCCGCCGAGCACAGCGCCAGCATCGTGTACTCGGCCAGCCCCGAGCCCTCACGGGTGGCCCAGTCGTGGGCGACAAGAGCGGACAGGCCGACGCAGACGGCCACGACGGCCGAGGCCGCGATGGCGAAGTGGTCATAGGCGACGGCGTGGGCGATGGTGGTCGAGGCCCCGTGTCGCGACACGTCCACCCACTGGAAGACGGCGACCACCACGCTGGCCAGCGAGGCACTGAGAGTCGTGACCGTCGAGACCGTGCGCGACAGAGTCCGACGGGCCAGGGCCGCGGCGAAGAGCAGGACGAGAGCCGCGCCGAAGAAAATCAGCACCGGCGCGAGGGCCAGGTAGTGAATCGAGGGAATGGTCAGTTTCATCGCGGGAGTCCCGTCGGGTCGACGTGGATGAGCAGCGCGCGCACGGCGGGCTCAATCATCTGCAAGAAGGGCTTCGGATAGACACCGATGAAGACGACCAGGGCGGCCACGGGCGCCATCGTCAGGCGCTCGCGCGTGGTGAGATCGGCCAGTTGGGCGTTGGCCCCGGTGGCCTCGCCGTGGAAGACGCGCTGGTAGGCCCACAGCAGGTAGGCCGCCGCGGCGATCACGCCGAGCGCGGCCGTCAGTGCGAACCACGGGTGCACGTTGTAGGTGCCGAGCAACACCAGGAACTCACTAACGAAGCCCGACAGACCGGGCAGACCGATCGAGGCCAGCATCACCAGGGTGAAGAGGGCCGCCATCACGGGGGCCGGACCTTGGAGTCCGCTCAGGTCGGCAATCGCGTAGCTGCCACGGCGCTTCTCGATGAAGCCCACGAGGAGGAAGAGGCCCAGGGCGATGACGCCGTGGTTGAACATCAACAACACCGCACCCTCGGTCGCGATGAGCGAGGTGCTCATCACACCCAGGGTCACGAAACCCATCTGGGCGAGCGACGAGTAGGCGAGCAGGCGCTTGAGGTCGGGGGTGGCACAAGCCACCATCGAGCCGTACAAGATGCCGATGATGGCCAGCACGCTCACGACCCCGCGCACGTGGGGCAGCGCGCCGGGCAGGAGGCCCACGGCGTAGCGCAGGAGTCCATATCCACCCATCTTGGCGAGCAGCGCCGAGAAGACGATGGCCGCACCCGTCGGGGCCTCGGCGTAGGTCAGCGGCGACCAGGTGTGGAAGGGCCAAATCGGCGACTTCACCGCGAAGGCCGCGGCGAAGGCCACGAAGAGCCACACGGCTGTCGAGGTCGACAGCGAGGTGGCCGTGAGGTCACCGTAGGCGAAGGTCAGTGCGTTACCGGTCTCGTGCTGGTGGGCGTAACCGAGGTAAAGCAGACCGGCGAACAGCGGCGCCGAACCGGTGAAGGTGTAGACGAAGAACTTCAGTGCGGCGCGCGAGCGCTCGGCCCCGCCCCACTGGCTCACGAGGAAGTAGCTCGGCACCAGTGTCGCTTCGAAGAAGAGGAAAAACAACAACAGGTCGTGCGAGACGAAGCTGCCCTGGGCGAAGGCCGTCAGGGCCAACAACCACCCGACGAAAGAGGCCTCGCGACGGGTCTCTCGCGCACCGGCCAGCGCCAGGAACGTCGTGAAGGAGCTCAAGACGACGAGGAACAACGAGATGCCGTCGATCGAGACGTCCCAGGCCAGGCCGAGCGGTGCCGAGAGAACGGTGCGTGACGCGAAGTCGAATCCCGACGCCCCGGCGAGACCGGAGTTGTAGAGCAGGGCCGTGAGAACCGCGAGCACGGTCTCGACACTCATCGTGACGAGGCCGGCCACGTAGGACGCACCGGCGCGACGGCGAAGAGCCAGCGAGGCGAGGGCGCCGAGCAACGGCACGGCGACCAGCAGGTTGGGCCACAGGGACGAGTGCATCAGCCGGCCCTCGCAATCAGGTAGACGACGAAGACGGCGACGGCGCACACCGTGACCGCCGCGTAGTGACGCACGAAGCCCGACTGGACCTTGCGCAGCCCGCCGGCCGAGCGGGTGACCACATGGGCCACGCCACCGACGGCGCCGTCGAGAACGCGCGGTTCGATGACCGACTCACCCACCTGTGACAGGCGCGTGAGGGGACGGCCGATAGTCGCGTCGTAGGCGTCATCCCAGCGCCACACGCGCTCGAGGAAGTTACGCTCGTAGGTGGTTGACTCCGAGCGGCCCCGCCAGATGGTGAAGGCCGCCAACAGTCCGATCAGGGCGGCCGCGTCGTCCACGAACGACAGGACCCACTGGGCCGTGGCAGTAGCCGGTGCGTGGCTCTCGGGCGGGAGGATGGGGGCGAGCCACCCGGCCAGCGACGCCTGGTGAATCCATGGAAGGTCGATGGCTCCACCGAGCACCGACAGCACCGACAAGACAATGAGGGGCAGGGTCATGACCCACGGCGATTCGTGCGGGTCGTGACCGTGGGTCGACTCGCGGAAACGTTCCGTTCCCTGGAAGGTCAGAACAAAAAGGCGGGTCATGTAGTACGCGGTGAGGACCGCGGTGAGGACCCCGAGGGCCCAGAGCATCTTGTTGGACTCGTAGGCGTTGGTCAGCACGTCGCCCTTGGCCCAGAATCCGGCGAAGGGCGGGATGCCCGAGATGGCCAACCAGCCAACCAGGAACGTCGGGTAGGTGAGGGGGAGGAACTTCGACAGCGCCCCCATCTTGCGCAGATCCTGTTCACCGTTCAGGGCGTGGATGACCGAACCCGAACCGAGGAAGAGAAGGGCCTTGAAGAAGGCGTGCGCCACCATCAAGAAGATGGCCGCGCTATACGCACCACAGCCCACGGCGAGAACCATGTAACCAATCTGGGAGACCGTCGAGAAGGCCAACACCTTCTTGATGTCCTTTTGGCTGGTGGCGATGGTGGCCGCGACGAATGAGGTCAGGCCACCGATGATGGCGACCGAGAGTCGTCCCGCGTGCGAGAGTTCGAGAACCGGCGCCATGCGCACCAGCAGGAAGACACCGGCCGTGACCATCGTGGCCGCGTGGATGAGGGCCGACACCGGGGTCGGGCCCTCCATTGCGTCGGGCAGCCAGTTGAAGAGAGGGATCTGCGCGCTCTTACCCGTGGCGGCCAGCAGCAGGGCCAACACCGTCAGGGTCGCAATGGTCGGGGTGAGCATCCCGGACGTAGCCCCGGCGAGAACGGCCGGGTAGTTGAGGCTGCCCACGTGGGTGAAGAGCAAGAAGATGGCCGCCAAGAGACCGAGGTCACCGACGCGGTTGTAGAGGAAGGCCTTCTTACCAGCCGACGCGGCCGAGTCCTTGGTGAAGTAGTAGCTCACCAGCCAGTAGGAGCAGACACCCACACCCTCCCAGCCGACGAAGGTGAGGGCGAGGTTGCCCGCCAGCACCAGCACCAGCATCGAGAAGACGAAGAGGTTCAAGTACAAGAAGAACTTGCGGTAGTCCTTCTCACCGTGCATGTACCCCGTGGAATACAAGTGGATGAGAGTCGAGATGCCCGTCACGAACAGACACATCGTGATCGCGAGCGGATCGAGATACAAGTTCGCCGACACGTGCAGGCTGCCGACCGAGATCCAGTCGAACAGCGTGACCGACACCACGCGGTGCACGGCGTGGAGCATCTGGAAGAAGGTCACGACCGAGGCCAGGAAACTCAGCCCCACGGCCGAGGTCGCGACGGCACCGACCGAGCGCTCCTTCATGGTGGCGCCGTTCACGAGGACGAAGAGGAAGCCGGCCAGAGGGGCGAGGACGATGAGCGTTGCGGTGTGAGCCATCATCTACCCCCGTAACTCACTGAGTTCGTCGACCGAGGTCGAGCGGCGGCGGCGGAACACGGCCACCACGATGCCCAGACCGACGGTCACCTCGGCGGCGGCCACGACCATGACGAAGAACACCGCGGCCTGGCCACCGATGTCCGACAACGAGCGCGAGAACGTCACGAAGGTGAGGTTCACGGCGTTCAGCATCAACTCGATGCACATGAACATGATCAGTGCGCTGCGCTTAATCAGAACGCCGAGCGCGCCGATGCCGAAGAGCAAGGCAGCCAGCACCAGGTACCAGGCGGCGGGAACGTTCACGACTCCCCCTCGAGTTCGTCGGCGCGGCGTTCGCGGCGGGCCAGGATGACGGCTCCGACCACCGCGATGACCAGCAACACGGCGGTCACTTCGAAGGCGTACAGGTAGGTCGTGAAGACGGCCGTGCCCAGGGCCTTCACGTTGCCGGTTGGGCCGACCATGCGCTGGCCGTCCTGGGAGACCGACATCGCGCCGGTCACCCAGTGGCTGCGCGCCATCAGGGCGACGAGTCCGGCCACGGTCACGCCCACGCCCACCCCGGCGAAGACGCGCTGACCCACCAGGGGCTCGCCACGCTC
>CAXBRI010000111.1:0-4931 GCA_963978125.1 uncultured bacterium
TACTGGTCGGTGGGAAGCCGCGAACCTTCTCCCTCCACGAGGGCGGTGATGCGGGCCGCCACGTCATCCAGTGTCGAGTTGATCGTCGTGAGTTCCGAGTGGATGGTCATGGGGCCTCGTCGCGGTGCTGGAGATGTGCGCCTAGCGTAGTCAGTGGTGTCGAACGCGCAATGGTCTGAACTCCGGTTTCAAGGTGCTGACGCTTGGGGTTTTCTCCAGGGCCAGATGACTCAGAACATCCAGCCCGGCGTTCGCGACTGGCAGTGGACCGCGCTCTTGCAACCAGACTCGACGGTGGTGGCGGTCGGTCTGATTGCTGACAAAGGCGAATCGCCAGTCCTGCTTATTCCCGAAAATGAGAAGGATCTCGCCATGAATCGCCTCGCGCGGTTTCGCCTGCGCAGCGACGTGACGTGGGACGTTCACGAAGCGACCAATCCATTCGGCAGTGAGAGCGCTCGAATCCAGGCGGGCTTTCCTGGCCCTGTTGAATGTGAGCGGGACGTCTCGCCACACACGTTCGGTCCCGATTTCATCGCGAAGGCCATCAGTTTCACTAAGGGATGCTTCACCGGCCAAGAGTTGGTGGGGCGCCTTGATTCGCGCGGCGGAAACGTCCCTTGGCGGATGGCGCGGTGGCGCGGTGCTCGTCGGGAGCCGGCGGACGCATGGATGAAGGCCGTGGGTCCCGAGGGGCCGTCGGGCGTGACGTCCTGGGACGAGGACTCGGGGTGGGGACTGGGCTTCGTCCATCGCACTCTCGAAATCTCCAGTGACCTTCCCGAAGGAATGTCATGGTGCGCCCTGGCCTAATGGAAGACTGTCGGCGTGATTTTTGACGGCGACGGTTTGCAACTCATTGCCAGTGGCATCGAAACCGAGAACGAAGCACTCCTCGCGGCTGGTTTCGGCGCCACCGTGATTGGGTTCGATCTCTTCCCCAGCGAGCACCAGATTTCCCCGTCAGAAGTCCACGACATTGTCCGCCGGTTGCCGGTTGGCGTTCACACGATGGGGGTATTCCGGAGTGAGATGCCCGAACGAGTGTGCGACGTAGCGAACCGCATAGGTCTTCACGCCGTTGAACTTCGGGGTTCGTTCAACCCATCCCAGATCGCCTATATCGCCGACCGGGTTCGAACCGTGGTGCGCACCATTCCCCTCGAGCGACTCGACTTGGTAACTGGGTTGGAGGTCGTTGATTACGTTGCGCTTCCCGAGGAAGACGATTTCGACGCTTGGCTGGGGTGCGTTGACTGGGTTCGCGAGGTTGGTTCTCGCTACCGAATTCTTGCCCGCGGTCTGGGCCCTGGCCCAGCACCGGACGTGGTTCGGGGGCTTCCGGTTGCGGGATTGATGGCCGGCGAGTCCGTACGAACAATCACCGGTCGTCTCGATTCCTGGCAGTTATTCGAATTTTTGAAAAAATCTCGAGATGCCTACGAGTCCCCTTGGCGGGGGGATTAGGCGCGACCGAAGACAACGGAGCCGTTGTGGCCCCCGAACCCGAATGAGTTCGAAAGAACCCGCTGCATGGGTGTCGCACGTGGCTCATTCATCACCACGTCGAGGTTAATTTCGGGATCGACCTGAGTGGTGCCGGCAGTTGGCGGAATGACCTGGTGGTGGAGTGAGAGCACCGAAATCACAGCTTCGAGGGCGCCGGCGGCGGCGAGCGAGTGTCCCAGGTGCCCCTTGACCGACGTCACCGGGGGAGTGCTCTCGCCGAAGAGGCGTCGTACCGCGACTGATTCGGCGAGGTCGTTTAAGGGCGTGGACGTGCCGTGCGCATTGATGTGGTCGATGTCAGCCGGTTGGCACTCGGCGTCTTCCAGGGCGAGTCGCATGCATCGCAGAGCACCTTCCCCCTCGGGATCTGGGGCGGTGATGTGGTGGGCGTCGGCCGTTGATGCCGCACCGAGGACCTCGGCGTAGATGGTGGCGCCCCGGGCGGTGGCGTGATCCCAATCTTCGAGAACCAAGACCCCAGCACCTTCGCCCATGACGAAACCGTTTCGGTTCACGTCGAAGGGGCGCGACAGACCGTCGGACGACAGGGCGGTCATGTTCCTAAATCCGGCTTCGGCTATTTCCACCATGACCGCCTCGGCGCCTCCGGCCAGCATGACGTCACAGCGACCCGATGCCACTAATCGCGCCGCGTTACCGATGGCGTGGGTGCCCGCCGCACACGCGGTGGTCACGGTTTCGGCCGGACCACCCAAGCCGAAACGCATGGAGACCGCAGCCGTTGCCGCATTGGGCATCATCATTGGCACCATGAATGGCGACACCCGGTCAGGGCCCTTCTCGGTCAACACGCGGTGTTGTTCCAGAACGGTCTGGAGCCCGCCGATGCCGGTTGTGATGAGGCTCCCACCATCAACCAGGGGACCAGTTAGCCCGCTTCGCCGCCAGGCCTCATCGGCCGCCACAAGGGCGTACAGGGCGAAGGGATCGAGCCGTCGGAGCTCTTTTGGACCACCGATGTGGCTGGCGTCAAATGGGGCGATCCTCTTCGACGCGGGCGCGGTGGCGCTCTGCAGCGCTACCCACAGCTGGCTCGCGTCTATTCCCGCACAACTCAGCGCTCCGTAGCCCGTCACCGCGACTCGCCGACCACGAATCGGGCCCGAAGAGGTGCGCGCGACGAGCACTACAGCTTCGAATAGATCAGATCGAAGGCTTCGCCGACGGTCCGGATCTCTTTCAGTTCGTCCTCGGCTACTTCGATGTCAAAGGTCTCTTCGAGGGCCATGACCAACTCGACCAGGTCAAGGCTGTCAGCGCCCAAATCGTCCCCAAAAGACGCCTCCGGTTTGATTTGCGCGGCATCCACCGCCAGCACCTCGACGGCATTCTCAGTGAACTTGGCGAAGGCTTCGTTGCGATCCATGTCATCTCCTCGTTAGGCCATAACGAGTGTAATTCGACGGCGGGTCGTCAGCGGTGATTACCAACCCATCGCCAAACCGCCATCGACGCGGATAACAGTTCCTGTGATGTACCGAGATTCGTCGCTGGCGAGAAAGAAGGCACAGCCGGCGACGTCGGACACATTGCCGATGCGGCCGAGCGGAACGCGCGACAACAGTGCATCCCGGCCATCGCCCAGTTCCATCGTCATATCCGTGTCAATCAGACCGGGGGCAATCACGTTCACCGTGATACCTCGACTCGCGACTTCCGAGCTCAGCGATCGGGCGAGCCCCATCACGCCCGCCTTGGTTGCCGCGTAGTTCGCCTGACCGGGAACTCCGAGGAAAGGACTAACGGAGCCGATAAAAATCACGCTGCCAGAACGGTTCTTGATCATGGACGGCAGCACAGACCGAGTACAAAAAAAGGCACCGTCCAGATTTGTTCGAACTACCTCGTGCCACTGCTCGTCGCTCATTCGCATGGCCAATCCATCACGTGTGATGCCCGCATTAACAACGATGGCAGAGACCGGTCCGAACTGCTCAATGGCTGTCTTTGCCGCCTCGTTGACGGCATTCGAATCGGCAACATCGAGTGATGCGGCAATGGCGGAGCCCTCAGGGGCGTCGCCCGACCGTGACCATGCCGTGACATTGTCTCCCGCCTCAATAAAGCGCTGAGCGACGGCTCGCCCAATACCTCGGCTCGCTCCCGTGACGATGATGTGTCGACTCATAGAGAGACCCCCTCCGCTTCAGTCGGTGTTGAGATGGCGATTTGAGTGTCGAAGGGACGAATCCGTTTGGTTAGTCCCGTGAGGACGGCGCCTGGCGGCATCTCAATCGACGAAGTGACGGAAGCCGGGAGAGAGGAGGTCGCCCGAAGAAATTCCACGGCAGATGTGAGCTGGCGGCTCAGAAGCCCCGGCCACTCGGTTGGCGAGTCATGAGGTTGTCCATCAACATTGGCTATGACGACATGGTTGGTTGGGTGCCACGATGTCCTGGCGAGCGCTGTATCTAAGTCGGCCTGTGCGGGTGCCATAAGTGGACAGTGAAACGCACCACCAACTGGCAGCGGCGTCGCACGCCGAAAACCCAGATCGCGGTACGTGTTCGCGAGGACTTCGAGGCCGCCAGGGGTGCCACTGACCACAATCTGGCCCTCACCGTTGATATTGGCGACCCAGACATCATTGATGGTGTCAAGGCGTTGACGCGATTCATTGTCGCCACCCATGAGGGCGACCATCGATCCGGGGTTGGTCGACGCCGCCTTCTGCATGGCGGTACCCCGTGTGGCGATGAGCGCACTTCCATCTTCGACGGACAAAACACCGGCCGCTACTAGGGCGCTGAACTCGCCCAAGCTGTGGCCCATCAGAAACAGGGGAAGCGTTCCGGAGTCGACGAGAGTGAACCATGCAACGAGTGACAGGGCAAAAGTTGCTAGCTGGGCATTGTCGGTTCGTACGAGTAAATCGTGCTCGGCGGCTAAGAGGAGGTGCTCGACGTCGACCTTGGCCGATTCGGACACTTGGTCAACTACGTGCCAGTGTCGGTTGGTTCGCCAGGCCTCACCCGCACCGGGGGCGATGGACCCCTGCCCCGGAAACAACGCGACCCAGTTGTCGGCAAGGACAACAGAAGATTTCACGAAAAGCACGCTATTCGCGCTCTGGTGCCCAGAGTGGGACTCGAACCCACACGCTCTCTCGAGCAAAGGATTTTGAGTCCTCCGCGTCTGCCAATTCCGCCATCCGGGCCGATGGAGTACCCACGCTATCAGCGCTCTAGGGTTACCTCGTGCGCATAGAAATCTGGTCGCATCGGAGGGAACTACTCGCCGGTGTGACTGCGGCGCACGGCGGGCGTGATGAGGATGCTCTTTTCGTCTTCAATGACGAGGACGGAACGGATGAGATCGGAACCCTTGCCGGTGACGCCCTTCGCTGTGGCGCCGTGGCAGGAGGCGCAGTTGGCGGCGAAAAGCTTCGCGCCGCGGTCATG
>CAXBRI010000112.1:0-4927 GCA_963978125.1 uncultured bacterium
ACGAGGTGCCACTACCGTCGGGGCTGGTATTCCAACCCGCAAATGTGAAGCCAGGGTTCTGAAACGTTGGAGAAAGCAGTCCAAGTCCAGTCAGATACGTCGGATGATCAACTGTCTGATAAGCGGTCTTAGTATCAGAAGGCCCAGCATTCTCCGCAAAAGTGACGGTGTGAAAAGTCCCGGCAAAAGCAATGCCAGGCATAAATGCTGTCATGAGAAACGACAAAGCAACAACTGTCGATGCAAGTCTTGCTTTGTACTTCATTTGCTTTTCCCCAGTTCGGTTGCGTCTAACCACAATGGTCGCCCGCGAAGAAGAAGAAATTTACTTTAAGTTTCCGGAGGATTTCCGCTGCCGCGCCACTTCGAACGCCGCGACGGAAACGGCAACCCCTGCATTCAAAGAGCTGATTTTCCCTAGCTGAGGAATGGAAACAACGGCGCCACAGCGCTTCCGCGTCAAAGCCGCCAACCCCTTCTCTTCTCCGCCAACCACGAGGGCAACCGGGCTCGAACCGAGATCAAGGTCATAGAGGGAATGGGGTGACTCTCCCGCCAGACCGACCGTGAACACGCCGGCCCGATTCATCACATCTATGGCGGTGGGAATTCCTCCCACGTCACTGAAGCGGAGGTACTCGATGGCGCCCGCCGCTGTCTTGGCCGCCGTCGGTGAGAGTCGCGCCGAGCGGTGGCGGGGCAGGACGACGCCGGTCACCCCCGCGCCGTCGGCACTGCGCAACATGGCTCCGAGGTTGCGCGGGTCCGTCACTCCGTCACAGACGAGCAGGAACGGGTGCCGGTCCTCGAGCAGTTCGTCGAGGGGCACGGTGGCGAGACGCGACGCGAACGCAACCACGCCTTGGTGACCCTCAGTTCGCGCCTCTCGATCGAGACGCGCCATTGACACCACATTCACCGGAACTCTCTGACGTTGAGCTTCGAGTTCAATCGCGTCGAGAATGTCAGCGGAGTCCTGACCATCGGCGATGAGAATCTTCTGCACCGCGCGGCGACGTGCTTTGAGGAGTTCGAGAACGGCTTGACGGCCTTCAACCTGCTCGCCGCCAATGCCCTCGCTTTGCCGCGACGGTGCGGGGCGCGAATTCCCACGGGCGGGAGGAGCGCCACGGCGAGCAGGACGGGTCGGACCTTTGCGCGGAGCGGGACGTGGACTCATCGAATCTCCTCAATTAACGCCACCGCCAAAGCGGCAATGCCCTCAGCCGCGCCGAGGGCGCCGAGACCTTCGGCGGTCGTGGCCTTCACCGAGACCGGTGCGCCCACAACAGCGGAGAGTTGCTCGCTCATCTGGGTCATGAGTGCGCCCAGGCGAGGGCGCTCGGCAATGATCGTGACATCGGCGTTGGCCACTCCGTAACCGGCGTGCGACACCAGCGCCACCACGTGCTCGAGAAGTGAACGGGAACTCGCACCCGCGAAAGCCGGGTCCGTGTCGGGAAAGTGTCTACCCAGATCACCGAGACCGGCCGCGCCGAGCAGGGCGTCACACAGAGCGTGCGTCGCCGCGTCGGCGTCGGAGTGCCCCGCCAAACCGGGCCCGGGAATCTCCACGAGTCCGAGCCACAGCGGACGGCTGTTGTCATCACTGAAGCGGTGAATGTCGAATCCCTGCCCGATGCGCATGTCACACCCTCAAATCCGAGGCCACGGTGATTTTGAAATTCTCGAGTTCGCCCGGCACGACAACAATCGTGCCACCCGACGCTTCCACCAGAGCGGCGTCGTCGGAGGCGTCCCCGCCTGCGGCGTGGGCCGTCTCGAGAGCGCGGCGTGTGAATGCTTGGGGCGTTTGCACCGCCACCAGCGTTTCACGCGGGAGAGTACCCACCACGTCAACCCGGCCGTTGTTCTGCGCAACCTGCTTGATGGTGTCGGTCACGGCCACGCCGGGGATGACGCCGTCACAACCACTCTCGAGTCCCGCCAGAACCCGCTGAAAGAGACCGGGTGTCGAATAGGGGCGGGCGGCGTCGTGCACCACGATGACGTCGGCATCACCGCACCGAGCTAGGCCGGCGCGCACCGACTCCGAACGCGAGTCACCGCCGGTGACCACGAGATCGGCTCCCTCGCCGCTCCCTTGATAATCCGACGGAACCACCAGCACCACGAAATCCGCCACGGTGCGACACAGAGCCACACTCGTGGCCGCGACGGTTCCTTCCCCGAAGGGAGCGAATTGCTTGGGTCCGCCGAATCGAGTCCCGCGGCCCGCGGCCACCACGATGGCCGCGACGGCCATCGCTACGGCAGGACCGAGGCGAGCTTGGCTTCGGCCTCTTCGGTGTTGACGTTCAACGCGAAGGTCAGCTCGGACACCAGAATCTGGCGCGCGCGCGTCAGCATGCGCTTCTCACCCGCCGACAGGCCCTTGTCCTTGTCACGAATCGAGAGGTTCCGCACGACTTCGGCCACCTGGTAAATGTCGCCCGAGCGGAGCTTCTCCGAGTGGTTCTTGAAGCGACGCGACCAGTTGGTCGGCATGCGGGCTTCCTTCTTGCGCAGCACGGCGAAGACTTCCTCGACCTCTTCATCGTTGATGACGTCGCGCAGACCCACCGTCTCGGCATTGGCAACCGGCACCATCAAGATGAGGTCTGAGTAGGCGACCTTGAGCTTGAGGTAGTCCTGACGGACTTCAAAAGCTGTCATCTTCTCGATCTTCTCCACGGTGCAGGCACCGTGGTGGGGGTAGACGAGACGGTCGCCCTTCTTATACTTACGCGCTTCGGTCATGAAACTCCTGAGGACCCGGCCAAAAGGGGACTTCCCATTTTACCAGAAATTTGGCTATTTCGGGCCGACCCAAAGGCCGGCCCGAACAGCGAAACCTAGTTGGAGGGTGCGACACCCTCGAGGTCCACCGTCGGCGGCAGGCCGTCGATACCCTCGAAGGTCAACCGCGTTCCGTCGGTGTCGGTAACCGCGTCCACGACGATGGTCTGACCGGCGTGGAACTCCTTGAACAGGATCTTCTCCGACAACACGTCTTCGACGTACTGCTGGATGGCGCGACGCAGGGGACGCGCACCCAACTCGGGGTCGTAACCCTTGTCGGCAAGGAAACTCTGGGCTCCGGCCGAGAGCTCGAGGCCGAGACCCTGCACCTTCAGCTGCTCACGCAGACGACCGATGAACAGGTCGGCGATCTGGATGACCTCTTCCTTCGTGAGCTCGTGGAACACGATCGTGTCGTCGATTCGGTTCAAGAACTCGGGGCGGAAGTGGGCCTTCAGCGCCTGGTGGACCTTCTCCTTCATGCGCTCGTGGCTGGCCAGGTCGGTGGCCTTCGTGAAGCCGATGGAGGCCTTACGCAGGTCGGCCGTGCCGAGGTTCGAGGTCATGATGAGAATCGTGTTCTTGAAGTCGATCTGACGACCCTGCGAGTCGGTCAAGCGGCCGTCTTCGAGAATCTGCAACAGGGTGTTGAAGACGTCAGGGTGGGCCTTCTCCACCTCGTCGAAGAGCACGACGCTGAAGGGCTTGCGACGCACCGCTTCGGTGAGCTGGCCACCTTCGTCATACCCGACGTATCCCGGGGGTGAACCCACGAGACGGCTGACCGAGTGCTTCTCCATGTACTCCGACATGTCCAGCTGAATAAGCGCGTCCTCGTCGTCGAAGAGGAACTCGGCCAAGGTCTTGGCGAGCTCGGTCTTGCCGACACCGGTCGGCCCGAGGAAGATGAACGATCCACCGGGACGCTTGGGGTCCTTCAGACCCGCACGGGTGCGGCGAATGGCACGGCTTAGCGAGATGACCGCTTCGTTCTGACCGATGATGCGCTTGTGGAGTTCGTCCTCCATGCGCAGCAACTTGGTGGTCTCTTCCTCGGTGAGGCGATAGACGGGAATGCCCGTCCAGTTGGCCAGAACTTCGGCGATCGTCTCTTCGTCGACCAGGTCGAAGGTCGCCCCGCCGGCGGCGCGCACTTCGGCGTCCAACTCGTCCTTTTGGGTCATGAGCTCGCGCTCTTGCTCCTCGAGGGCCTTGGCCTGCTCGAGGGCTCCCTTCTCCATCGCCGATTCCTTGTCGGCGCGGATACGGGCGATGTCCTCGTCAATCTTCTTCGCGGCGGGTGGCGCGTCCATGCGACGGATGCGCAGACGGCTACCGGCCTCGTCGATCAGATCGATGGCCTTGTCCGGCAAGAAGCGGTCGGCGATGTAGCGGTCGGCCATGTTGGCGGCCGCAATCAGCGCTTGGTCGGTGATCTTGACGGCGTGGAACTCTTCGTAGACCTCGCGAAGACCCTTGAGAATCTCGATAGTCATCGCCACGCTGGGCTGGTCCACCTTGACGGGCTGGAAGCGGCGCTCAAGGGCGGCGTCCTTTTCGATGTACTTGCGGTACTCGTCGATGGTCGTCGCACCCACGGTCTGCAGTTCGCCACGGGCCAACATCGGCTTCAAGATGGAGGCCGCGTCGATGGCGCCTTCGGCGGCGCCGGCGCCGACCAGCGTGTGAATCTCATCAATGAAGAGGATGATGTCGCCACGGGTGCGGATCTCCTTCAGCACCTTCTTCAGACGCTCCTCGAAGTCACCGCGGTAGCGCGAACCCGCCACGAGGGCGCCGAGGTCGAGCGTGTAGAGCTGCTTGTCGGCCAGGGTCACGGGAACCTGGTTGGCGACGATCTTCTGAGCCAAGCCTTCGACGATGGCGGTCTTACCGACACCGGGCTCACCGATCAACACGGGGTTGTTCTTGGTGCGACGGCTCAGCACCTGCATCACCCGCTCGACTTCCTTCTCGCGGCCGACCAGCGGGTCGAGCTTGCCCTCGCGGGCGTACTGCGTCAGGTTGCGTCCGAACTGGTCCAAAACGGCCGAACCCTCGCCACCGGACTCGCCACCGCTGGACTTCGACGACGAACCCTGGCCCGAGGCCGACTCCTTACCTT
>CAXBRI010000113.1:0-4840 GCA_963978125.1 uncultured bacterium
GGTGCCCGTCCGCTGCTGCTGACGGCCGGCGCCGGTGAGGTCCTTGCCGGTGAGCTGAGCGGGCTCGTAGAGCGCCACGATCTTGCGATTCACGGCGCCCAGCAGCAGTTCGAGCTGCTCGCTCTCGCTGGCGCCGGCTGGCACCGTGATGCCGAGCTGCTGTAGGGCCTTGGCCAGGTCCTCAGCCTTGATCTGAGCATCCGGAGGTGCAGGCTGCCCCTTGGCGATCGCCGCAGCCTTGGCCTCGCTCTGGTTGAGCACGGCCTGGGCCTGGCGCTTCAGCTTGAGCAATCCGGTCATCTCCTGTTCAGTGCCGGGCTTCTGGGCGCGGAACTCAAGCAGGGCGGTGGTACCCAGCACCTTGGCGGCGCGGCTGGGGTCCTGCTCACCGGGGAGCTGCAGCACCAGCTGGTCGTCACCGACGGTCTGCAGAGTGGATTCGGCCACACCCAGACCGTTGATGCGGCGATCGAGCACGTCCTTGACGGCCTCCAGCTGCTCCTTGCCGACCGTCTTGATGCTGCCGGAGGGCATCACCTGCAGGGTGAGCTGGCTGCCGCCGCGCAGGTCGAGGCCGAGCTGAAGGGGAAAACTGGCGAGCAGTGCACCGGCAGCGATCGCCAGGGCGAGGATGAGGGCGAACCAGCCCTGTTGGCGTGCCATCTCAGACCTGACCGGCCTTGAGGGCCTTGGCGGCCTCGACGATCTGGTGCGGCTGAATGATCGTCAGGTTCTCGAGGGTGCCGTTGTAAGGGGTAGGGATGTCCTGGGAGGAGAGGCGCACCGGGCGGGCATCGAGGTCGTCGAAGCACTGCTCGGTGATCAGGGCCATCAGCTCGGCGCCGATGCCCCCGGTCTTCATGCACTC
The DNA here is from genome assembly GCA_963978125.1 of uncultured bacterium. Taxonomy (GTDB): domain Bacteria; phylum Actinomycetota; class Acidimicrobiia; order Acidimicrobiales; family RAAP-2; genus RAAP-2. The sequence continues at coordinate 869 of CAXBRI010000113.1, forward strand.
CTCCACGATCAGCACCTTGTGGGTCTTGCGGATCGAGCGGGCAATGGTGTCCATGTCGAAGGGCTTGAGGCTGATCAGATCGATCAGCTCCACATCGACACCCTCGGCCTCGAGCTGCTGCACCGCCTTGAGGCAATGGTGGCGCATTCGCGAGTAGGTGAGGATCGTCACATCGGCGCCTTCACGCACAATCTCCGCTTGATCGAGGGCGCAGATGTAATCCCCTTCAGGGATGTCCTCCGACAGGTTGTAGAGCAGCACATGCTCGAAGAAGAGCACCGGATCAGGATCGCGGATGGCCGCCGCCAGCAGACCCTTCGCGTCAGCGGCATTCGACGGCGCCACCACCTTGATGCCCGGGATCGCCATCGGAAGCTTCCACTTCTGGTAGTTGGCGGCCTGGCGCATGACGTTGTCGCGGGTGAGGTCGTCACCGCACTTCTTCAGCGTCTCGACCATCAGCGACGCGATCACCGCGTGCTTCGGGAAGCGCTTCTTCACCTCGTTCACGGTGCGCAGCACGTTCAGGCTGTGGCCGTGGGCGGTATCGACCACGATGACGTCGACCTCGGCCGCCACCAGGCGCTCGGCGCGGTCGAGCTGCATGACTCCGATCGCCGCGCCCACGCGCAGGCGGCCGCGGGCGTCACGGCACGCCTGCGCGTGGCGCGTGAAGTTGTCGATGTCGCGCATCGTGATCAGGCCGGCCAGGCGGCCGTGCGCGTCGATCAGGAGGAGCTTCTCCACGCGGCCGCGGTTCAGGATCGCCTCGGCCTGCGTGGGGGTGGTGTCGGCCGGCGCGGTCACGTTGTCGAAGATGTGCGGCTCGGCGATGCAGGCCACCATCTATGGCTATGATTCGCTGGTCGCCGGTACGAACGATGTTGTGGTCACGGGCGGCATGGAATCGATGACCAACGCACCGTACTTGTTGCCCGGCGCGCGCGCCGGTTACCGCATCGGAGACCAGAAGGTCGTCGACTCGATGATGTTCGACGGCCTGTTCTGCGCCGTCGACCAGTGCGCCATGGGCGCCGGCACCGAGAAGTACGCCGCCACCCTCGGCCTCGCCCGCGATGTGCAGGACGAACTCGCCTTCGAGTCCCATGCCCGTGCCGCCCGCGCTCAGGCCGAGGGTCTCTTCGCCGACGAGATCGTCCCGGTGGAGATCCCCCAGCGCAAGGGTGACCCTCTGTCGGTCATTCTCGACGAAGGTGTGCGCGGCGAGACCAGCGTGGAGTCGCTGTCGGGCCTGCGCCCGGCCTTCGACAAGGAGGGCACCATCACCGCGGGTAACGCGTCACAGATCAGTGACGGTGGGGCGGCCCTGCTCGTGATGAGCGAGACCAAGGCCCGTGAGCTCGGACTCAGCCCGCTCGGCGAACTCGTCGCCTACGGCCAGGTCGCTGGACCCGATGCCTCGCTGCTGACCCAGCCATCGCGCGCCATCGCTCAGGCCGCCGGCAAGGCCGGTGTCGACGTGAAGGGCCTCGACCTCATCGAGATCAATGAAGCCTTCGCCGCGGTGGGGCTGGCCTCGGCCGACGAGCTCGGTCTCGACGAGTCCAAAATCAACGTGAACGGTGGCGCCATCGCCCTGGGTCACCCGGTCGGCATGTCGGGCACGCGTCTGGCGATGACCGCCCTGTACGAACTTCGCCGTCGCGGTGGCGGTGTGGCCGCCGTGGCTCTCTGTGGTGGTGGCGGTCAGGGCGACGGCGCAATTCTGCGCACGCTCTAATACGGGACGAAGGTCGTCACGACCCGATACTGAGCGAGACCGACGGGTTCCTCTTCTCGAATCTCGAACATGGTGGCCGCCCCGAGGGGGAAGCCTTCACGGAACTCGTCTGGGACGTCGCTCGCCAACGTGAGCACCAGTTCCCAGACAGTGGGAAAGTGGGCCACCACGATCAGAGAATCCGAAACCGGATCGATCGCCGCGAGATCGAACAGCAATTCATCGCCGGAGACGTCCTGGCGACCGTTGTAGATGAGGTTGCTGGTGTGAACTTCGCGAATGAAGCGCAGCCCCCCAAAGGCGTGTTCGAAGGTGTCACGGGTCCGTCGCGCCGCGCTCACCAGGGCCGTCGTGGGGGCCGTGTTGAACAGTCCGAAGGGCTCGGTAAACCGCTCACGGAGTTGACGGGCCTGCTCCACGCCTTCCTCGGTGAGCTCGCGATCGAAATCCGTGCCTCCGGGTGACGTCGGTTCGGCGGCGCAGTGGCGGACGACGGTCAATGAACGCACCGGCCCATTGTGGCCTCAAACCACGAAGCGTGCCGGAGTCTCGTTTAGCGTGGCGTCGTGCACGTTGCCCTTAGTTACTTCCAAGCCATCGTCATGGGAATTCTCCAGGGGGTGACCGAACTATTCCCGATCTCGAGCCTCGGTCACGGTGTTCTGGTCCCGGCCTGGTTCGGATGGAACAACTTGGTCAGCGGCCAGTCGGCCTCGGAATCGTTCTTCCTGGCATTTCTCGTCGGCCTTCACGTCGGCACAGCAGTCGGACTTCTGATCTACTACCGCCACACCTGGATGAAGTTGCTCGGCGGGTTGGGCCGTCAGGTGGGTTCAGGCGGCGTCCGGTCACTGGTTCGCCTCAATGCTCCAGCCACCGACCCCCAGTACCGGTTACTAGCCCTCCTCGCCGTGGGCACTGTGCCGGTGGGCATCGTCGGCCTCGCGTTCGAGCACAAACTACGCACCCTGTTCGCGAAACCGTTGGCCGCCGCGATCTTTCTCACCATCAACGGACTCGTGATGTTCCTCGGTGAGTGGCTGATTCGCAACCAACACAAGCTCCAGCGTTCCGAAGACCTGGCCACTCTCCCCACCACGGGCGCACTGGCGATTGGTGGGGCACAGGTTCTCGCACTCTTTGCCGGCATCTCGCGGGCCGGAGTGACGATGGTCGCCGGACTTCTTCGCGGACTTGATCACTCGGAGGCGGCCGAGTTGTCTTTTCTTCTCGCCACACCCGTCATCTTGCTGGCTGGGCTGTACAAGATCCCCGACCTGATGGGGCACCTCGGCGACGGCGTTCGTGTGCAGACTCTGGTGGGCTCGCTGTGTTCACTCGTCGCCGCGTGGTTCGCCGTGAAGTTTCTGACGCGGTGGTTCAGCACACGGACCCTCACGCCCTTCGCGGTGTATTCACTGTTGCTCGGCATCGCGAGCATCATTCGCTTCGCTTAGGGATTCAATTGGCGACGGCCGTCAATGGCGCGGCCGAGTGTGACGTCGTCTGCGAACTCGAGGTCGCTCCCCACGGGCAGACCACTGACGGGTTGGGACACCACAAGATCGGGAACCTGGGCGAGTAAGCGTCCGAGGTAAAGGGCGGTGGCCTCACCCTCGACGGTGGGGTTGAGACAGACAATGACTTCTTTCACCGGACCATGGAGGCGTTGCACCAACTCGGCGATGCGCAAGCGGTCAGGCCCGACTCCTTCGAGTGGATTGAGCACACCGTGGAGCACGTGATACGTCCCGTGGAAAACCCCCGAACGTTCAACGGCCATCACGTCGGGTGGACTTTCCACAACGCAGATCAACGACTGGTCACGTCGTGCGTCGGCACATACGGGGCACAGCCCGCCACGTTCCGCGATGTTGCAGCACTGTTCGCAAAAGGCGAGATTTTCACGCATGGAGCCGAGCGACTCGGCCAATCGTGCGACGTCTTCAGCCGGCTGGCGCATCAGCCAAAAAGCGATTCGTTGAGCCGATTTGGGGCCGACACCCGGGAATCGACCCAGTTCATCAATGACCGACTGCAGGGAGGGTGGGTAACTCACGACAATTCTTCAGCGCCGGGGAACATCTCGGCGATGAGGTGATCGGCCGCTGAGTCCACCGACACGGCTGGTTCCGATCCCCCGATCTCGTCATCGCCCACGTCCTCAACGGTCGGGGTCGGCTTGGGTCGGCGCACCGGAGGCGACGGCGGGGCGGCCGACAGCGAGATAG
>CAXBRI010000114.1:0-4669 GCA_963978125.1 uncultured bacterium
CATACGAGATAAGGCCACGTGACTGGAGTTCAGACGTGTGCTCTTCCGATCTAACCAGGGCGACCCCCGCAATCACGAGGAGAACGTCACCCAGTACCGCCGGTGCAACGGTCACCGCGAGAGCCGTCACCATCACGAGGATGGTGCGCTGGCCGGCCGCGGAGGTGCGCCAACCGCGGTGGCCGAACGGAACGGGCTCCGTGTGTGGCCGCGTGCGAAAGCCGGGGACATCCATCAGTTCGAACGTGCGGCGCACCAGGAAGGGCAACGCCGCCACGGCCACGAGGACGTCAATTCGTCCCTGGGCGATCATGTTGAGCCCCAGGGGGAACACCAGATACGCCAGCGATGCCACGAGACGCGCCCGGTTGGACACTCGTCCGCGCACTAGCCGGTTCACACCAAAGGCGCCGATAGGCACCGCGGCAAGCAGGGCGAGGCGTGGCAACACACCCATACGACCGAAGACGAAGGTTCCCGCCAACGCGAGAGGGGCGTAACCGGGCATGCCCGGACTCCCCGTGCCCACACCGTTGGGGGACCACGACGCGAAGTAGTGGCGCCACGTGGTCCACCACGAATCGAGTGGCGCGAGTCGACCAATCAACGGCAGGTGCATGGCGACGAGATTGCGCGATCCCACGAGCCACAAGACGGCCACACCGACGACCACGGCGGCCTGCGACCGGAATGACGTGAGGAACTTGGCGGCTCGCCGTCCAGGAGCCAGGTCCGTGGCCTCGGGCAACTCATCGAACTCTTCTTGTTCGGAGAACGCCCCGGCGAAGTTAACCCCGAAACGGTCCTCTCCCCCCGCTTCGTCCGCGTGTTCGTGCTCGGGCACCACCGCCCGCCAGGCGTCCAACCCTTCTCGTCCCGCGGTAACGGCGAACTCCCGTAAGCGCTGCGCCCCACCCACTTGGAGTCGGTGCAGATCCGCGTCATCTAGGACGGCGATGGCACGGAGCTGCTCGCGACGTTCGAAAATGCGCCGACGGTGTCGCCAGGCCCAACGCCAGGAACCCGCGATGGCCCCAATGCGGTCAGTGTCGCGCAGGCCCAGAGCAAGAATTATTTCGAGAACGTCGAGACCGGCGAGCATCGCCAGCGTTGCGAGTGTCCACCGGCGGCCCCAACCCGTCGCCACCACCAGTAGCTGGTGTCGGCGCTGGAGATCCTGCAAACTCGCCCGACGCACCCCCAGTGCGGTCACGGGACGTTCGCGTCGGGCGATGGAAGCCCGGTGGGCGATTTTGGCCAGCGGGGCGACCACGATGCGCGCTCCCGCCACCTGGGCGCGCCAGCAAAGATCGAGGTCTTCGCCCAGGGCGGCGATGAGCGGATCAAAGCCACGCAGCGTGGCGAAGAGGTCCGCGCGCACCAAGGTGACACCGCCCGGGGCCACGAAGACGTCTCGTTCGAGGTCCTGCTGGCCGTGATCGATTTCGCCCAACTCCACGCGTTCGCGGACCACGCCGAATCGGTCGCAGTTCTGGCCGACGTGGAGCAGGGTCATCGGGTCGTCGTATTCGACAACCTTCGGGGTCACCACTCCGGCGTTGGCCCGGTAGGCCGTTTCGACCAGTCGAGTCACGCAGTCGGGCTCGAGGCGGACGTCGTCGTGGCAGAACAGCCAAAAGGCCGCTCCGTCCACCATCACGGCCGCCTCGTTACAGGCGGCCCCGAATCCACGGTTTTCCTCTAGAACCTTGACGAAGGCCGTGGGGGCGAGGGCGGCCACCCGGGCGGCGACGTCGGGGTGCTCCCCATTGGCCAGAACCAACAGGGAGAGATCGGGGTAGTCCTGGCCGACCAGGGAGGCCAAAGTTGCCTCTAAGCCGGGACCCGGGCCCGTAGTGACGACGACGGCGACAACCGCCGGGGCACGATTTTCCATTCGCTTCAAGGCTAGTGGGGGGTCTGGGGCCCGCCGTGGCGCTGAAAAGCCCTGGTCAGAGCCTAGTTACTGGCTCCCGCCGCCATGGCATAGGCCGCCAGGTGGTTGGCGACCGAGGCCTCCCACGTGAAGGCCCGTGCTCGAGCCAGCCCGGACTCGCGTCGCCGAGTCGCAGTCGCTTCACTTTCGGCCAACACTGTGGCAATGGTCGCGGCCAAATGAGAGGCGTCGCCCACCTCACAGAGTGCGGCCGCTCCCCCGGCGACCTCCTCCATCACCGTGCCCCGGGTAGTCACGACGGGGGTCCCACAGGCCAGAGCCTCCAGCACCGGGAGGCCAAAACCCTCGCCGCGTGACGGGTAGGCCACTACCGACGCGGCGCGAAGAAGTGCCGGCAGGGCCCCATCCGACACGTAACCCAGGCGCCGGACGCGCTCTCTGGCGGCGACGTCAACGCCACCCCAGCCAGCTTGGCCGGCCACCCAGAGTTCCAGGTCTGGATCAGAGGCCGACAGCTCCGCGAAGGCTTCCATCAACACGTCAAGCCCCTTGCGGGGCTCCAATGTGCCGACGAAAAGAATTGCACGACGACCGGGGTCGATCCCCAACTCGCGCAACATCGTCGCGTCATCCGCTGCGTCGGGCGTGAAACGCGACAGGTCAACCCCGTGCGGTGCGACCACCACCGGAGCGTGCACCGGGGACACCGCTTCGAGGAGGCGTCGGGTCGTTTCGCTGACGCAAATCAGCACGTCGGCGTGTCGGGCGGCCGTCAGAATCGCCTGACGGAAGAACGAGACCTTCGCGCGTTCGTGCCACTCGGGATTGGAGAAGAACGTGAGGTCGTGAATCGTCACGACGGTCGGCGTCTTTCCCGTGCGCGGCATCGTGTAGTGCGGACCGTGCCACACGTCGACGTGACGGGCCACCTCAGAGGTGCCCGCCAGGGTCGCTTCGTACAGGAGGCGCGCAATCCGGTTGTCGGGAACAACATTCGCCACCGACGCGTCGGGGGCGAAGACGGGCCACCGGTCGTCTCCGCGACGCGCCACGAGGGTCGTCGTGACGCCGGCGTCGGGCAGGCGACGGGCGAGCTCCACGATGTAGCGACCCGCCCCGGCCACTTTGGCGGGCACGGCCGATACGTCCAGCGCGACTCTCATCGCCAGCCCCGCAGGTGCGTTTCAGCGCACGCGCGCCAGGTCAAATGAGCCACGCTCTGCGTGCGTGCCTCCCGGGCATCTTCGGTGTCACTGGCGACAGCCGCCACCAGAGCGCCTGACAACGCCGCCACGTCACGGGGATCGACCCGCTGAACCAAAGGATTCGACTCGACGGAGGGAACGGTGGTAGAGGTAACCACCGCGGTACCGGCACGCAGCGCCTCCACCGGAGGGAATCCCCACCCTTCGGCCAACGGGGCGTAGACACAGACCCGAGCCAGGCGGTAGAGACCCAACAACACGGGCCAACTCACGGGGCCCAGTCGAATGGCGTCTCCGGTATCCACCTGCCCCCAGCCAGTCGGGCCCACCACGACGAGCGGCCCCAGCTCGGCTTCGTCACGCAGAGCGTCACGATGGGCGGCCACGACGCGTTCGAGGTTCTTTCTCGGCTCCACCGTTCCCACCGCCAGCGTGAACGGTCCGGTCACACCCTCGGCGGCCAGCGAACTCCGCGCCGCGTCGAGATCGGGGGCAGTCGTGTCGTCCGAACCCAAGGTCGTCACGATCAACCTCTCGCGCGCCACGCCTTCGGCCACGAGGCGTCCGGCCAGTGTCTCGGAGGTCACCACGATGGACAACTCCTCGTTCTTCGCTATCAGGGCCAGCCGGGCCTCGTGAAACGCGATTCCCGCGGCCGTCGTCGCGTCGGGCACGTCGCGCCACAACAGATCGTGCACGGTGACACTGTGACGAGCTCCGATGCGGCCGCCCCCGAAGGGGCCTGACATGGAGGTCGCGTGCACCACGGCCGACTCGCGGGGTACACCCACCGCGAGGTGGCCCCACACGCGGGTGGTGAGGCGAGCACCCACCCCCGTGCGTGACAGGTCGATATTCATCTCGGCCACGTCGGCGGGAACGCGACCCGTCGGAACGATGCCGACGAGGCGGAGGGAGGGTTCGTTGACCTCACGCAGACCACGCATGAGCCCTCGGGCGTACGTCCCGATGCCGCCGGGCTGGCCCCGGTAGAACTGGTCGAGACTCACGGCAATCGTCGTCACGCGGCCACCCGACGCTGCGCCACTGATTGGTAGAGATTCACGTAGCGTCGCGCCACCGTCGCCGCGGCGAAGTCGCCCGCTCGCGCCCGGCCAGCGGCGACCATCACGGCTCGCCTCGCCTCCGACATCCACACGTCGTCGAGAATCCCTTCGAGGTCGTCCTCGTCACTCACGAGAGCGGCCGCCCCACGGAGAATCTCTCGACTCATATCGCTCGCGACCGCGACCGTGGGAACGCCCGCCGCCAGTGCCGCCACGGCCAGAGAAGGAAACCGAGCGCCGTCGGCGAGGTGGAAGACCACGCGCGCACTTCCCAACGCCGCCCGTGCCCGATTTCGGGGCACCACGTCGAGCGACAGACCCTGTCGGGCCAGCGCGTTGGCCAGCGCCGCACTCGCCAACACCGTGACGCGGACACCGTGCCAGCAAAAACATAAATGTAAAGTATCAAGCAGATCTTGTATGGTGTTTGGGAAGAATTTTCATGTTTGCTAATTTGGGATGGGCAGTGTTTGTGTTTGGACTAAACAAGGCGATATGCT
>CAXBRI010000115.1:0-4656 GCA_963978125.1 uncultured bacterium
TTTTTTTTTTTAATGATACGGCGACCACCGAGATCTACACTCTTTCCCTACACGACGCTCTTCCGATCTACCCCAACGCCGGTGGCATGCGCGCCGTGCGTCACGGCGTGACCCGCCACCACGTGCTGGGACTCGAGGTCGTGTTGATGGACGCAACGGTGCTGCGCACCGGCGGCCCAGTCGTCAAGTCCTCCTCGGGTTACGACCTGACCCAACTGATAATCGGTTCTGAGGGAACTTTGGCTCTCGTGACCGAGGTCACACTCAAACTTTCGCCGCGGCTTCCCCACGCGGCGACGTTGCTCGCACCCTTCGCCGACGTGCGCGCCGTCACCGCTTTGGTGCCCGATCTGCTGCGCGGCGGACTGGCGCCGTCGATTCTGGAGTATCTCGACGTGCTCACCATGGCCGGCGTGACGCGGGCGGCCGAACTCTCGCTCGGGATTCCCGACGACATCTCCGCAACGGCTCTCGCCTATCTGGTCATCGTCCTCGAAACCCGCACGGCCGAGCAGCTCGAGTTGGACCTCGCGGCCGCGGCCGAACTGGTGACGGCGGCCGGGGCGCTCGATGTCTACGTGCTCCAACCCGGTGTGGCGGCCCAACTCATCGAAGCCCGCGAGCGGGCCTTCTGGACGGCCAAGGCCGCCGGCGCCCACGAGATTCTCGACGTCGTCGTGCCCCGCGCTTCGGTGCCCGACTTCCTCGAAGAAGCGGCTCGCTTGGCCAGCGCCCACGGGGTCTTCCTCTCGGGGTGTGGTCACGTGGGTGACGGCAACGTCCACATGTCGGTCTTCCAGCCCGATGAGACGGCTCGCGCCGCTTTCCTCGCCGACTTGTTTGCCGATGGCGTGCGTCGCGGCGGTGCCGTGTCGGGTGAACACGGACTCGGGGTCGACAAGCGCGGGGCCTACCTGACGCTGGCCGACCCGGCCCTCGTCGACCTACAGCGGCGCATCAAATCGGTCTTCGACCCCGAGGGACGGCTGAACCCCTACCGTCACCTCGACCCGCGAGGGCTCTAACTACTTCTTCGTCAGCGCCTTCTGGGCCGCGGCGATTGCTTCGTTCATGAGATTGACGTAGCGCTGGTAGTCCCCGAGGTTTCCCGCCGACAACGCCGCCTGGGCCTTGGCGTAATCGGTCGAGGCCTGGCTGAGGTAGTAGGCCGCGCTGTGGGACGTGCCCCCGCCGCCGCCTCCCCCACCACCGCTCGAACCACCCAGCACGTCGGCGAGGGCTCCCGCGAGGGTGGTTTCGATTCCCACCTGCTGGTTGAAGACGCAGATGACGTACTTCAGCTGGGGCAGCGGGTTGGTCGAACTCGACACGTAGAGCGGCCGGACGTACAGGACGGACTTGTCGAGAGGCACCATGAGGTTGTTGCCGTACAACACGGCCGAACCGTGCTGGTCGAGCAATGTCACGAGCGACGACACCTTGGTGTTCTGCTGGATTTCGGCGTCGGCCTGGGCCGGGCCGGTCACGGCCTGGCCACGCGGCGTGACGTAGACGTGGAACTTGCCGTAATCCGAGGGGTCGCTCGTAGCCACGGCGAAGGCCGACAGGCTCTGCAGCGCGTTGGAGTTACCGGCCGGCACGAAGGCCGTCGACAACGTCAGTTGTTGGTGGTTGGCGAAGGGCAGTGAGCCGACCTGGTAGATCGGATTCATCGGGGCGTTCGTCGAGTACACGACGTTGCCCTGGTTGTCGGTGACCGTCGACTGGGCGAGAGCCTGGTCGGGCGTGCCCGCTCCGGCCGAAGGGGTCACTTCCCACTGGTCCGAGGCCGAGTAGAAGGCCGACGGGCTCTTGATGTGGTAGCGGCCCAGGACGGCGGCCTGCATCGCGAAGAGATTCGACGGGTAGCGCAGGTGCTCGCGCAGGTCGGCCGGCATGACCGACAGCGGCGTGAAGAGCGACGGCAGGGCCGCGCGCCACGATTGGATGACCGGGTCGGTCGGGTCCATGACGTAGAACGTCATCGCGCCGGTGTAGGCGTCGACGGTGACCTTCACCGAGTTCCGGGCGTAGTTGAACGAACGGGGCAGGCCGCCCGAGGGAGCCGTGAAGTTCGAGGCGTTCTGGCTGTAGGGGTACTGGTCCGACGTGGTGTAGCCGTCAATCACGTACTCCAGATGGCCGCCGGTGATGACGGCGTAGGGGTGGTTGTCGAAGGTGAGAAACGGCGCGGCATGACGGGCCATGTCCATCACGTCGCGGGTGAACAGCACCCGGCTTTGTGGGGTGATTTGGTTCGAGATGAGGAAGTTGAAGTCACCCAGGCGCAGCGCCAGGGCGAGGCGCGAGAAGAAGCCCCCAACGGCCACGCCGCCCTTGCCCTGGTAGTGCACTTCGACGGGCTGACCGGCGTGGGGCCCGCTGTTCACCTGGTAGTCGAGCTCGGCCTGCTTGGTGTTGGCCACGACCCAACCCGGGTCGTTGATACCGAAGTAGACGCCCGGCCGGGTCAGTGAGGGCACGCCGCTGGTCGAGACCGGCGGCACGTTGGCGGCGACGAAGATGGGGTTACCCGTCTGCGGGTCGACCTCGTTGCCGCGATGACGGCCGCGCCGATGCCGTGGGTGTACTGCAGATGCTCGTTCACCCAATTAGTCGAGGGCAAGTTGGCCGTGTTGAGCTGACGGGCCCCGATCAAAACCGGAGTCAGGTCACCGTTCACGCGGTAGCGGTCCACCCCGAGGCTGGTGAACGTGTAGTACGAACGAATCGATTGACGGCGGATCGTGGTCGCCAGCGCGATACGCGGGTCCGGGTCCCAGAGACGCACGTTGGCCAGAGTCGACGCGGCGGCACGCAACTGGTCGGGCGTCACCGAGGTCGCCCCGGCGAAGGACGAATAGGTGACCTTGTCGAGTCCGTAGGCGTGACGGGTCGCGTCGATGTTGCGCGCGATGTAGGGCACCTCGAGCGAGTCCTGGTTGGGGCTGACCTTGAAGGTCTGCAGCGCCGTCGGGTAGATCACACCGATTACCAGCGCGACAAAGACCCAGAGCCCCACCGCGACGGCCGGCAGGGACCAGCCGCGCGAGCGCACGTTGGCGAGCAAGATCACGGCCGACGCGAGGGACAAGAAGAACAGGATCGTCAGGGCCGGCATGCGCGCGTGGACGTCGGTGTACCCGGCACCCTGGACGTAGCCGTTGGTCGAGTTGACCAGCTCCCACTTGCCCGTGACGTACCCCGCGGCCTTGACGAGGGCGATCGAGGCGCCGAGCACCGAGAGGTGGGCTTTCACCCGGGGCGCAACCCGGGGACGGGTGCGGCCCAAGGCGATGCCGCCGTTCAGGTAATGAAAGACGGTCGTGAGAACCAGCACCGCGAGCAGCACGCCGAGCACCCAGTTCAGGGTGAAGCGCACGAAGGGCAGGGTGAAGACGTAGAAGGCCACGTCCTTGTGGAAGAGCGGGTCGACGCGGTGGAACTCCACGCGGTGCGTGAAGAGTTCCCAGTTCTGCCACTGGGTCATGGCGTTCAACCCGGCGAGAAGTCCCCCGACCGCGGCGAGCAGCGCGTAAGCGCGGCCGGCGTAAGGGCGCACCACGTTCTGGAAACGGCGCACGACGTCGTCGGCCTCGAGAGCCACACCACGGGCGCCGAAACGATCCGTCAGAAGGAGGTTGCCCCACGCGAGAGCGAAGAAGACGGCCCCGAAGGTCACCAACAAGCCGACCTTCACCCCGAGCAGGGTGCCGAACACCCGGCCAAAGCCGAGAGCCGAGAACCACCGCAGGTCGGTCCAGAACACGGCCAGGTTCCGAAGGACCAGCAGCAGAACGAACAGGGCGGCCACGATGCCCAGCGCCCAACCGCGGCGCGGTGAGGAGGTGAGACGGCGGGGCGGGGTCAGGTCCGAGGGGCTACGCACCTCGTTGAGCCTAGGGTTCGCTAGGCGGGCACGACGGCGCAGGCGCAGCCGGCGTGCAGGGGCGGACAGACCCGTCCACTGGGGAACAAAGTCCCGGCCGCACGCTCGGGTGAGCGGGCGTCGAGGGCGCAAGCGTCACAGGGGGCATCGGTCGGCGCCACCAGAAACTTCACGGGCCCCGAGTCGCAGGCCGCCAACACACCGAGGTGGAAGGCCTCACGGGCCGAGTCGGTGCACAGACGCTCCACCCGGGCCCCGCGCCACTCGCGGTAGGCGTCGTTCGCCCGCTCCGAAGGAGTGCCGGCCGAGTCGTCGAGGATGCGCTTACGTATCGCCAGCACGATGGTGACCGCGAAGGTGGCCGCCACGTCGGCGAGCTGCGACTCAGAAGCGGTGCCGGAGCCGGTCGCCGACTCCCGGTGGGCGAACTGCGTACCGGCGGCGGCGGCCGAGCGCAGACCCTCGAGCACGGCCTCGGCAAAACGCTCACGCTGGTGGCGCTCGTCACCGAGCTCGGTGGTGATCATGCCGCGCACGTCACGCAGGCCTTCGAGCACCGCGTTCTGGTCGTCCTGGAGCGCACGCTTCACCCTCTTGATGGTGAGAGCCAACGCCTCGTCGAGCGCGTCGTCACGGCGGCCGAACACTTCGCCGTCGGGAGCATTCGCGGCCGGCGTGGCACTTCGGCGCGGCGCGGCCGGTTTGGGCGGCTCAGGCCTTGGGCTTGAGCTGCGGGAACAGGATGACATCGCGGATGCTTTCCTGGC
>CAXBRI010000116.1:0-4571 GCA_963978125.1 uncultured bacterium
ACCACCGACCCGTCGAGCCCTCGGTGGGCTACCGGTTCGAACACGAGGGGGCCAGTGTCGCGGTCGCGGGTGATGGCGTGCCGTGCGACACGCTTGATGCACTGACTCGAGGAGCGACGGCCTACGTGCAGACGGTCATCCGCGACGACATTGTTCGCCAGGTACCCAACGCCCGGCTACAGGACATTCTCGACTACCACTCCACCGTGGGTCAGGCCGCCGCGACGGCGAGTCGTGCCGGCGTTCGGTATCTCATTCTCACTCATTACGTCCCCGCCCCCGCACCGGGTACCGAACAGGAGTGGCGAGACCTCGCCGTCGGATTCACCGGTGAGGTCATCGTGGGTGACGACCTCACGTCCGTGGAATTCACGGCTTAGGTTCTGATCGAGGTTCGAGTCGGTCCATCCGCCGTTCGTCGCGATACGCCAGTGGCTCATCGTGGCTGAGACGGCCCGAATTGCTACCGTGAGCGGGTGGCTCACGAAGTAACTATTCCCGATTCTCGAGCGTGGCTCGTCCCCGGTCGATCCGGTCAGCCGGGGCTCCGCGTCAATCTGGCGTTGCCCGCCAAGGCTGATGACACCCCGGTGCACGTCGTGGTCGTGCTCGACGGGGACTGGCTTTTCCTGACCGCGGTGGAGTTCGCTCGTGTCGTCCGCTCCATGCTCCCCACACAGTTCCCGCCCATTGCGGTCGTGTCGGTGACTCGTGACGATGTGGATGAAGGGGCGTACTTCCAGCGGCGATTCCTTGACTTCACCCCCACCACATGGACCATTCCTGAGCCCGGGGCGATGATGAACGACTACGCCATCCTGGGAACCGGTGGCGCCTCATCCCTGGTGGATGAATTGGCCGAGAGTGTGCTGCCGCAGGTGCGCCAGGAACTGAACGACAAAGGGCTACGGGTCGCCGACACGACTGTCGCGGGTTGGTCCCTGTCGGGACTCTTCGCCTGTTGGGCGTGGCTGGAACGTGACGACCTCTTTGATCACCTCCTGGCCATCAGTCCGTCCCTGTGGTGGGACGACGCCGCCCTGCTCTCTCGACCCTGGACGCCCCTCCCGTCGGGTCGGCGCGCCTTTATCTGTGCGGGAGAGTTTGAAGAGGGCGACAAGCCCTTCGCCTGGCCCGGGCGCGAGGGGGGCGACGAGGCGATGCGCGTCTTCGCGGCGATGGTCACCAACGCGTCGAACTTCGCGCGCCTCGCGTCGGAGTCCGGTGCCACCGTGTTTCACACGACGTTTACCGACGAGCACCACGTGACCCTGCAGTCAGCCGCGTTGGCGCGAGGTTTACGGGAGCTTTTCACCTAGCACTCGATGCCCGCCCTCTTCGAGCGGGCATCTGTCACCGCGAGGTTCCTCGGAACATCCCGACGGTGTTAATCACTGGGTCGTGAACGCCGATGAAGGGAGCACCGACTCCCCATCCGCCAGCGCGGAAATGACCCGGCGAGCCACCACCTCGGGGTCCAAGCCGGCGGGCATGGAGGGAGCTGATCCCTCCAGTGAGCGACTCACCAGGCCGGTCTCGGTGTGGGGTGCGCGTATGTCGAGAACTCGAATTGAGCGACGGCGAAGTTCACGCGTGGCGCTGGCCAGTAACGGCGCAGCAGCAGCCTTCGACGCGCAGTATGCCGACATGCCGAGCACGTTCATCTCCGCGGCCACGCCCGTGTAGGAGGCGAAAAAGCCACCGTCGTCGAGGAGGGGCGCCACCTGTGCGAGAAGGAAGGCCACACCCCGAGCGTTGGTGGCGAACAGTTCCTCAATAGTGCCCGGTGAGAGGTCGGAGAGCCCACCGAATGCCACGACACCCGACGCGTTCACCACGCCGTGGATCCCCTCGCTGGCCGTGCAGGCCCGCAGGCCGGTTCCCAGCGACGCCCAGTCCCGCACGTCAGCCTGGCCATGCGCTCCGCTCAAAAAGCGCTCAGCCAAGCGTTCAGGGTTTCGAACGAGGGTCAGCACCTCGGCCCCGGCGTTAGCCAATAGTTCGGCGGTCGTAGCGCCGAGCACGCCGCTCGCTCCCACGACCAGAATTCGCCGTCCGGCGAATGCGTCGATGCCCATGGCAACCCCTCAGATTGTCGTTGAGAAGGTGAGCGTACGGGCCGGGCGAACGTGCCCCATCATGACAACAGCCGGTCGTGGGAAACCCACGACCGGCTGGTCACAAAACTGCCGGGGCTAATCAGCTGCAGCCGCTGGTCGCGCCGCAGCTCGAGCAGACGTAGCACGAGCCGGCACGCTGCATCGAGTTACCGCACTGGAAGCACATCGGCGCGTCCAACTGCGGGGCGCGGCTCGTGGTGATCGCCGGTTCGGCGGCCGCTGCAACGGGAGCCGTAGCCGGCTTGTCACCGAGCTCGAGCAGCGTGGGCTGCAGGTTCTTCGTCGGGGTGGCCTGCTCGACCACCTCGGGCAGGGTCGGCTGCGTGCGCTCGGTGGTCGACAGAACGCCGAGCTCCTCGCGCTCGCTGGGCTTGAGGTAGTCCAGCGCCAGGCGACGGAAGATGTAGTCCACGAGCGAGGTCGCGATACGCAGGTCCGCGTCGTCGGTCATGCCCGACGGCTCGAACTTCATGTTCACGTACTTGCGCACGTAGGTCGATAGCGGCACGCCGTGCTGGAGGCCCAGGCTGATCGAGATTGAGAAGGCGTCCATGATGCCCGCCAAGGTCGAACCCTGCTTCGAGACCTTGATGAACACCTCGCCGGGACGACCGTCCTCGTACTCACCGACCGTGACATAACCCTCACAGTCTGCGACGCGGAAGGCGAAGGTCGACGACACGCGACGACGCGGCAGGCGCTCGCGCACCGCACCCACGACGACGTGCGAGGTCGACGACTTGGCCAATTCCAGCGCCGACTCCAGGTGGCTGATCTTGCTGTAGAGCTCGGCCGCCTCAGTGTCGGTGATGCCCGACAGGTTGGCCGTGACTTCGGTCGAGGCCGGTGCCTTCTCGCCGTCCTTCTTGGCCGTCGACAGGGGCTGGCCGACCTTGCAGTTGTCGCGGTAGATCGCCACGGCCTTGACGCCAAGCTTCCACGCGTCGAGGTGGAGGTTCTCCACGTCTTCCACGGTGGCGTCCTCGGGCATGTTGACCGTCTTAGAGATGGCGCCCGAGATGAAGGGCTGCACGGCGCCCATCATGCGAACGTGACCCAAGTAGTGGATGGTGTTGTCACCCATCGAGCAGGCGAAGACCGGGAGGTGCTCGGCCTTCAGACCGGGGGCGCCCACGATGGTCTTGTGCTCGTCGATGTAGGCGACGATGGCGTCCACCTGGTCCGGGCCGTAACCAAGAGCGGTCAGGGCGCGCGGCACCGTCTGGTTGACGATGGTCATGTTGCCACCGCCGACCAGCTTCTTGAACTTCACGAGGCCTAGGTCGGGCTCGATGCCGGTGGTGTCGCAGTCCATCAAGAGGCCGATGGTGCCGGTCGGGGCCAACACCGAGGCCTGCGCGTTGCGCACACCATGGCGCTCACCCATCTCGACGGCCTCCTCCCAGGCGCGCTGGGCGGCCTGGAGCAACTCGGCCGGAGCCTTGCTGGCGTCGATCTGGTACGACGCGTCGCGGTGCATACGCAGCACGTCGAGCATCGGGTCACGGTTGACCTCGAAGCCCTCGTGGGGCCCGAGACGGCCGGCGGTGCGGCCCGAGACGGCGTAGGCGTGGCCGGTCATCAGCGCGGTGATGGCGGCGGCCCAGGCGCGACCCTCATCCGAGTCGTAAGCCAGGCCCGAGGCCATGAGCAGGGCGCCGATGTTGGCGTATCCCAGACCCAACTGACGGAACTTGCGCGAGTTGATACCGATCATCTCGGTCGGGTAGTCGGCCGCGCCCACGATGATTTCCTGGGCAGTGAACAACACGTCGATTGTGGCCTTAAAGGCGTCGATGTCGAAGTGGCCGTCGTTGCGCAGGTACTTCATCAGGTTGATGCTGGCCAGGTTGCACGCCGAGTTGTCGATGTGCATGTACTCCGAGCAGGGGTTTGAGCCGTTGATACGGGCCGTGTTCGGGCTGGTGTGCCACTTGTTGATCGTGGTGTCGAACTGCAGACCCGGGTCGGCGCACTCCCAGGCGGCCTGGGCGATGTCGCGCCAGATCTCGCGGGCCTTCACGTTGCGCACGACGCCGCCACCGTGACGAGCCGTGAGGGCCCAGTCGGCGTCGTCGATGACGGCCTGCATGAACTCGTCGGTGATCAGCAGCGACAGGTTGAACTGGCGCAGGCGGCCGTTCTCGCGCTTGGCGCGGATGAACTCCATCACGTCCGGATGGCCGACATCGAAGGTGCCCATCTGTGCGCCGCGACGGCCACCCGCCGACGACACGGTGAAGCACATCTTGTCGTAGATATCCATGAAAGACAGCGGGCCCGAGGTGTACGCACCCGCGCCCGAAACATAGGCGCCGCGCGGACGCAGCGTCGAGAATTCGTAGCCGATGCCGCAGCCGGCCTTCAGCGTCAGGCCCGCCTCGTGCACCTTCTGCAGGATGTCGTCCATCGAGTCGCGCACGATGCCGGAGACCGTACAGTTGATCGTCG
>CAXBRI010000117.1:0-4457 GCA_963978125.1 uncultured bacterium
GGACGAACACGCGTGCACCCGCCGCGAGCGCCTCACGGGCGAAGGTGACCGGGGTCTGCAGCGCAATACGCGATTCGAGAATGCCCTCGAGCGGGGCAACCTCCACCTCTGCGCGCTCGTGATCGACGCGGGCGACGAAGCGGCGCTCCCCCGCCCGGCCGGCGGGAACGCCCCGGCGCTGACCGATGGTGACGAGCTCCATCGCCTCGACCGGGCCGAGGTCGACCCCGGTGCCACGCTCCACGAAGCGTCCCGGCGTGAGGGGGATGCGCGCACCGAGAAAAGCGGTGCGGCCCTGGGTGCTTTCGATGAAGCAGACGTCCTGACTATCGGGCTTGGCCGCGGTGCGCAACCCCAACCGGTGGGCCTCGGCGCGGACTTCGTCCTTGGTGAGATCGCCGATGGGCAATTCGAGACCGGCCAGCAGATCCTCGGTCAGGTAACCGAGCACGTAGCTCTGGTCCTTCTGCGCGTCGGCCCCACGGGCGAGGTAGTGCCGACCGTCGCGGCGCACGATGCGGGCGTGGTGGCCCGTGGCCACGGCGTCAAAACCGAGCCGCCTCGCGCGCGCGACGAGCAGGTCGAACTTCAGGTGGCGGTTGCACTCGATGCAGGGATTGGGCGAGAGGCCCCGGGCGTGGTCGGCCACGAAGGGGGCGACCACGTGCGCGTCGAACTCCTCGGTGAAGGCGAAGACGTGGTGGTCGATGCCCAACTGGTGGGCCACCCGTCGGGCGTCCTCGACGTCACTCACCGAACAGCATCCCGAATCGCTCGAGCCGCCCCAGAGTTTCAGGGTCGCACCGACCGTCTCGTGGCCGGCTTCGACCAGACGCGCGGCGGCCACCGACGAGTCCACCCCGCCACTCATCGCCACCAGTATTCGCACGGCTTCAGTTTGCCAGCCGGGGGTTACTTCTCCTGCAAGGAGTAGATGATCGTGGCGAGGGCGTCAATCACGGCGTCGACGTCCTCGGCCGTGGTGCCCGGGCCCATCGACAGGCGCAGCGCGCCGGTCACCCGGGTCGGCGAGATCTGCATGGCGCGCATCACGTGGCTCGGTTCGGCCGCGCCGCTCGCGCACGACGACCCGGCCGAGGCGCAGATGCCGGCTTGGTCGAGCAGGAAGAGAATCTCCTCGGAGGCCAATTTGTCGAACGTCACGTGCACGATGCCCTCGACCTTGTCGTGACCGGCGGCCGTGATCGCACAACCCGGCAGGAACGACAGAGCCGCGTAGAGGCGGATGGCGTAGTCGCGCACCCGCGTGCACACCTCCTCGCGTTCACGTTGCACGAGACGCAGCGCCGTCGCGAGGCCCACCGCGGCGGCCACGTCGACGGTTCCACCGCGTAACGACTTCTCCTGGCCGCCTCCGACGATGACGGGGTCGAGGCAGTCGGGTTCGCTCAATAGCAGCGCACCCGAGTTCACCGGACCGCCAATCTTGTGCGCGCAGATGGAGAAGGCGTCGAGACCCGAGGTGATAGCCGGTAGGTAGATCCACGGGGCGGCGGCCACGCAGTCGCTGTGGTACACGGTTTCGGGCGCGCCACGCTTGCGCGCGTCACCGATGGCGCCCTCCATCGGCATCGCCACACCCGTTTCGTTGTTCACGGCCATGATCGAGACGATGGCCGTGCGCTGGTCGACTTTGGCGCCGAGGTCCATCGGATCAGGGAAGCCGTTGTCGTGCACGTTGACTTCGCGCACGGTGACACCCTCGAACAACGAGGCCAGGTGGTGCGCCGTCTTCAGCACGCTGGAGTGCTCGACGCTCGTGACCACGATGTTCGCTTCGGGGCCGTTCAGTCGGCGAAAGCGCGCCAGGGCACCGGCCAGGGCGATGTGGTTGGCCTCGGTGCCACCGGCGGTGAAGATCACGCCCTGGGGCGGGACCTGCATCAGGGAGGCAATCTCCTCGCGGGCGTCTTCGAGGGCCCGCTTCGCTTCACGCGCGGCGCGGTGCTGGCCCGACGGGTTGCCCACCGTGCCGTGCATCCACCGTTCCATGGCCTCAGTCACTTCGTCGCGGCGCGGCGCCGAGGCGGCGTAATCGAAGTAGTGCATCGTCACGAGACGTACCACGCTTTCGCGTTCAGGAACTCGCGGATTCCCGCGGCCCCGAGTTCGCGGCCGAACCCCGAGGCCTTGGTGCCGCCGAAGGGCAACTCGGGCATCGAGGCCACGAGTGCGTTGGCGAACACCATGCCGGTGTCGATGCCCGCGATGGCCGCGTCAATCTCGGCGGGGTCCTGCGCCCAGACCGAGGCGCCGAGTCCCCACACGGTGTCGTTGGCCTCGCGCAGCGCGGCCGCGAGATCGGGGACGACACTCACGACGGCCACCGGACCGAAGAGTTCCTCGCAGCCGGCCGGCGATGAGTGGGGCACGTTCGTCAACACGGTGGCCGGGTAGAAGAAACCCGGTCCCTCGGCCGGCGCTCCGCCGGTCGTGGCCACGGCACCCGCGGCCAGTGACTGGCGCACTTGGCGGTCGAGTTCGTCGCGCTGACGCTCCGAGACGAGCGGACCGAGCGTGGTTCCCGCGTTCATGGGGTCGCCCATGGTGACCGCGGCCATGGCCTCGGTGAAGCGGCGGATGAACTCCTCGGCGACCGATTCGACGACGATGAAGCGCTTGGCCGCGATGCAGGCCTGGCCGTTGTTCTGCACGCGGGCGTTCACCGCCCCGGCGACCGTGCGCTCGAGATCGGCCGAGCCGCAGACCACGAAGGGATCCGAACCACCGAGCTCGAGTACGACCTTCTTTAAGTGAGTCCCGGCGAGGGCGGCCACCGAACGGCCGGCGCGCTCGGAACCGGTGAGCGAGACACCGCTGACGCGTGCGTCGGCGATGATCGACTCCACCTGCTCGACCTCGACGAAGAGCGAGGTGAGAACCCCGGACGCGAAGCCGGCGCGACGGAAGAGGTCCTCGAGGTACAGCGCGCAGCCGGGCACGTTGGGGGCGTGCTTGAAGGCCACCACGTTGCCGGCCATGATCGTCGGCACCGCGGCGCGCACGACCTGCCAGAAGGGGAAGTTCCAGGGCGTCACCGAGAAGACGACTCCGGTCGGCTCGTAGCGCACGCCACTACGCGAACCCGAAGTGGGGATGGACTCGGGAGCGACGAGGGCTTCGGCGTGCTCGGCGTAGTAGCGCATGGTCATCGCGCACTTGGCAGCCTCGCCCTTGGCCGCGGCGAAGGTCTTGCCCATTTCGCGGGTCATCAGCTCGGCGGCGACGGGAATTTCCCCCTCGAGCAGTTCGGCGGCGCGGTTCATCAACAGGGCTCGCTCGGCGAAGGGGGTGTGACGCCACTGGGCGAAGGCACCGTGGGCCGTGGCGAGGGCCGACTCAATCTCGGCGGCGCCCAGGGCCGGGTACTGCGCCAGGGTCTCGCCGGTCGTGGGGTTTATCGAGACGAAGGGCATACACCCATTCTGCCAGCCCTCAGGTGGCGGGCAGTTCGACGGCACTCAAGAAGGAACGCTCCCCCGCCGCCACGAACGTCGCGAGCACCAGACCCGCGAGGCCAGCCACGAGGGTCACGGGCCTGATGCCGTAGTGGTGCGCCAGCGCGGCCTGGGCCAAGGTCCCGAGCGGATACCAAATGGAGAGGGACATCGTGTAGAGCGACACCACCCGCGAGCGCAGGTGGGTCGGCGCGTGCAACTGCACCGACGAGTTGAACCCGGTGATCATGCCGACGTAGGCGCCGCCGGCCACCACGAGGGTGAGTGCCGCCCAGGCCAACGTGGGCGCCAGGGCGTAAAGGGCGACGCTGACACACAACACGTAGATCGACCCGCGCAGCACCGTCAGTCGCGACGTACGCGCGGCCAGGTTGGGTAACCAGACGACGGCAATGACGGCTCCGACCCCTTGGGCTGCGACCAGCCACGAGGTGCCGGTCTTGCCCGAGTGCAAGACGTCGATGGCCATGGCCGGGATCAGGGCGATGAAAGGGCTGACCACGTAGGAGAAGACCGACACCAGCACGATCGGGTTGCGACAGCCCGGTACGGTGCGCGCCGCCACGGCCCCTTCACGCAGTTCGCGCCAGAGAGCCAGCGGTGATTCGGGCGCTTCGCGCTCGGGCGAGCGGACGAAGGAGAAAATGACCACGACGACGACGAAGGAGGCGGCGTTGATCGCGAAACAGACACCTGGTGAACCAAAGGCCAAAGCCAGGCCGGCGGCCGTCGGGCCGATAATGCGACCCAAGTTGAACTGGCCCGACGAGAGGGACACCGCGGCCAGAACCTCGTCGCGTTCCACGAGGTCGGGCAGGAGGCCCTGATATGCCGCCCACGAAGAGGAGCCGCTCAGTCCTTCGACCAGTCCGATGACGCAGGCTTCGAGCGGCGTGAGATGGTGAGTCAAAGGAGATCGGAAGAGCACACGTCTGAACTCCAGTCACGTGGCCTTATCTCGTATGCCGTCTTCTGCTT
>CAXBRI010000118.1:0-4390 GCA_963978125.1 uncultured bacterium
CCTCGCGGCCTTCCATCAGATTGAGGGCCTCGTCGTCGACCGGGGAATCACCTTCGCGGACCTGGCGGGAACGATTGAAACCTTCACCCGCGCCTACTTCGGACCGGACATCGCTAGTCGGCTGCGCCCGGCGTACTTTCCCTTCACCGAACCCTCGGCCGAGTTTGAAATCACCTGCACGCTGTGCCGCGGTGAGGGGTGTCGGACCTGCAGCCAGACGGGCTGGATCGAACTCGGGGGTTGCGGCATGCTGGACCCCGCCGTGCTCGAGGCCGTCGGAATCGACGGGGAAGAGTGGTCGGGCTTCGCCTTCGGTTTCGGCATCGATCGGTGCGCCCAGATGCGCCACCAGATTGCTGACATGCGTGCGCTGATTGAGAACGACGTCCGTTTCGTGGAGCAGTTCTCGTGAGGGTGTCTCTGTCGTGGTTGCGCGAATTCGTCGACCTTCCCGAAGACGTCGACACGCTTCGTGACATCCTTGACGACCTCGGTTTGGTTGTGGAGGGTGTCGAACGCGTCGGCGAGGGTTTGGCCGACGTGGTGGTCGTGCGCATCGACGACATCAAGGCGATTGAAGGCGCGGACCGCGTACGCCTGGTGACGGTGGAGACCGGTTCGGGCCCGCTCGACATCGTCTGTGGCGCGACCAACTTCGAGCGCGGCCAGCACGTCCCGTTGGCGCCGGTGGGCGCCGTCCTACCGGGTGGGTTCTCCATCGCCGCACGCACCATGAGGGGTGTCACCTCGCACGGCATGTTGTGCTCGGCGCGCGAATTGGGTCTCAGCGAGGACCACAGTGGCCTCATGATCCTGGACGACGTGGCCGATCCGGTGATCGGCCGGTCCCTCATGGCGACGTTGGGTATCACCGAGGACGTCGTTTTCGATATTTCCATCGAGGGCAACCGGCCCGACGCGTGGTGCGTAGAGGGCGTCGCGCGCGACATCGCCGCCCGACTCGGCCGGCCGGTACGCCAGCCCGCTGTCGCGAACCCCCAGGGTCAGATGACCTCGATGGTGGCATCGGCCGATATCGCCGACCCCGACCTGTGCGGTCGCCTCACCGTGTCGGTCCTGCGCAGAGTCGTCGTGGGGGAGTCCCCGGCCTGGGTGCGCCGCCGCCTCGAGAGCGCGGGCATGCGGCCAATCAACAACGTCGTGGATGCCTCCAACCTCGTGATGCTTGAACTCGGTCAGCCCACCCACCCGTACGACGCGAACAAGGTGGCCGGTCGGACGTTGCGGGCCCGTCGGGCCCGGGCCGGTGAGATGCTCGTCACCCTCGACGGTGTCGAGCGGACTCTGGCCACCGCGGGACGCGGACTGGGTGACACCGGCGTGGACTGCGTGATTGTGGACGGCGACGACACGGTGCTCGGCCTGGCCGGCATCATGGGCGGCGCGTCGAGTGAGATCAGTGCTAACACGACCGAGGTTCTTCTCGAAGCGGCGTACTTCGATCCGATGACTATCGCTCGTAGTTCCAAGCGGCACGGTCTGCGCAGCGAGGCGTCATCTCGTTTCGAACGCGGAGTCGACCCCAACCTCGGGCTTCGTGCCGCCGCCCGGTTCGTTGAGGTTCTTCGCGAGAGCGTGCCCGGTGTGGAATGGCTGAGCGAGCCCCTGGACGTCGCGGGGCTCACGCCGGAACCAGCCACGGTCACCCTTCGCCCTCACGACGTGGCGCGAACACTCGGGGTCGAGATTCCGGCCGAACGGACTCGGTCGCTCCTCGAAGCCTTGGGCTTTTCGGTTGCGGAGGAAGACGGATCACTTCGGGTCACGGCCCCGTCATCGCGTGCCGATGTGCGCACGGGGGCGGCCGGACGAGCCGACGTGCTCGAAGAGGTGGCGCGGCTCTACTCCTATCGCGCTCTGCCACGGCGCACGCCGACGTGGGATCAGCCCGGTGGGTTGAGTGACCGTCAGGTGATGCGTCGGCGTCTGCGTGACGTTCTGGTGGCCATGGGTATGGACGAGGTGTGGACGCCAACCTTGGTGAGCGAGTCGGAGTTCGCCCTGCTGGGTGCGGGCACGCCTATCCGCGTGACGAACCCGCTCGCCGCGGAGGAGTCGGTACTCCGGCGGACACTGCTGACTGGTCTCGTGCAGGTGTGGCAGCGGAACGTCGAACGTGGCCGTGGCGATGTCGTGGTCGGTGAATTCGGACACGTCTTCACCCATCCCGACGACACGACTCTGGCCCGGCGCACTCGCGGCGGTGCCGGTGGCACACTCACCCTTCACCTGCCGGCCGAGAACGAACGTGTCACCTGGATACTGGCTCGACCCGGTGACGACGCCGCATCGGCGGTGGCGTGGTGGTCGGCGGTGAGCGATCGACTGGGTCTGTCCGAGGTCGTGGTGCGCCGGGTCGACTCAGTCCCCGCCGGTTTCCACCCCACGCGGACCGGCTGTTTAATCGACCAAACCAGTGGCGCCACCTTGGGTTGGGTGGGCGAGGTCGACCCCGCCCTGCGTGACGCCCTTCGCGGCGAATCCGCGACGCAGCGTCTGGCGGTGGTGGATCTCGACCTTGACGCATTGAGCGATCCCACCCGGGCGACGCGCCGTCCGTTGACCGCCGTGATGCCGAGTCGCTTCCCTTCGGCCCACATTGACCTGGCTCTCGTGACACCCGATGGCGTGCACGCCGACGATCTCGCCCGTGCCCTGCGCGAAGCCAGCCCCCTGGTCGAGTCGGTCACCTTGTTCGACGTGTACCGCGGCACCGGCGTCGCCGACGGTTCGCGCAGTCTCGCCTATGCGGTGCGTCTCATCTCGCACGAGGCGACCCTGTCTGACAAGGAGGTCGCCGCGGCGCGTGAGGTGCTGATTGGGACGGCCGAGGGGCTCGGTGCGCGACTCCGATAACGAACGGGAGTTCGTGCCGTTCACCGAGGGACGGTGTTACCGCGAAACGGCCCAGGCCTCGCTCGGTCTCACCGGCGACGGGGGCCAACTTCGATTTGATGGACTGGCGCGGCTTTTGCAGAACGTGGCGACCAACGATTGGCGCGACGCGGTGCCCCACTCCCGCGACACCTGGGTGGTGCGACGCACCGAGATGCGTCTGACCCATCACGGTCGGCTACCGCGCTATCTCGATTCCTTCGAGCTGGCCACGTGGTGCGCGGGTCACGGCGCCGCATGGATCGAGCGCCGTACGGACGTCATCCTCTACGACCAGATCCTCGTGGAGTGCTCCGCGCTGTGGGTGCCCATCGACGCCACCGGGCACCCCGTACGACTCGGCCACGATGTCTTTGACGCGTATCCGGGGGCGCGTGAGCGCAAGGTGCCGGGACGGGTCGGTCGGCCCGACCCGCTCGAAGGCCGGCCGGGTCGGCCGTGGATTCTTCGTGAGGCCGACTTCGACGTCGTCGGTCACGTCAATAACGCCGCGCTGTGGCAGGCCGTC
Organism: uncultured bacterium; assembly: GCA_963978125.1. Classification (GTDB taxonomy): domain Bacteria; phylum Actinomycetota; class Acidimicrobiia; order Acidimicrobiales; family RAAP-2; genus RAAP-2. Next base: position 3,425 of record CAXBRI010000118.1, read on the forward strand.
ACCGAGTGCCTGGCCTCTCCGGTGACGCGGGTGAGTGTCGTGCACCACGGACCCGTGGAGCGCGGTGATGACGTGGAGTTGCGCCACGATGAGTCGCGACTGGCCCTGCTCGTCGACGGCGACGTGCGGGTGAGCGCGAACTGGTCCTAGGGAACTTCGACGGCGGCCGGCGTCTCGGCCCGGCTGGTCGCGAGGTACGAGCCCAAGACCACGAGGGGGAACCCCAGAGCGATACCGGCCGTGAAAGGCTCGTGAAGTCCGATGATGCCCAGAATCACGGCCACCGTGGTGTTGGCGTACGTGACGACAACCGAACGGGTGGTGCCGACCTCTTTTATGAGCGCGGCGAAGGTCATGAAGGCGGCCGCCGTGCAAGCGAGTGACAGAACCGCCACGCAGGCGATGGTTTCGGCGTGCACCCGGGCGGGCCAGTGGGTCACCGACCATGGCACCCACGCCAGAGCCACGAAGGCGGTGGCACCGGCAACCACGACGTAACCCGGGAGGTGGCTCAGCTTGGCCTCGAGGATCATCGGGCCGACGGAATACCCGACACACACGATGGCCAGCAGGCCGATCCACTGCAGGGAGCTGCCGTGCACGTCAATGCCGACGAGGGCCACGACGCCGAGGAATCCCGTGAGCAGACCGACCATGCGGCGACGAGAAATGTGAGCGTCAGTTTGGCGGATCCGTTGGGCCACCACGGAGAACAAGGGCACGGAACAGATCACCAGGCTGGTCAGCGAACTCGAGACGTGACGTTCGGCCGTGGACATCAAGAACCACGGCACGCCGAACTCCACGACGCCGAAGGCGATGACCCAGGGCAGTGCGCGGCGCAGGGTCGGCCCGAGCCCCCGAACAATCACCAACGGGAGAAGGGCAAGCGCCGCCGGGGCTGTCCGTCCCAGAACGAGCACACCGGGGTCGAGTTCGCGCACGGCGACCCGGATGAGAAGGTAG
>CAXBRI010000119.1:0-4387 GCA_963978125.1 uncultured bacterium
GGCATACGAGATAAGGCCACGTGACTGGAGTTCAGACGTGTGCTCTTCCGATCTCAGTACGGCGAGCGGGATGTGGAGTGTTTACGCGAGGCGTTCCGTCTCGCTCAGCGCGAACAACTTCGTCTCGCGCAAATTCGACTGCGACTCATCGCGACGGGACTATTGGCCGAAAGTGGAGTGACGCGTGCGGTGACCAAAGCAGCGGCCCGCACGGCAGTCGCACCCGTGGTGCAGTTGGACGCGCCCGTCGCCATTCGGACCGCACCCCCGGTGGTCGCCCCGGTCGTGCCGGTGCGCCCCGACGCGGTAGCGGGGCTGGCCGAGTTGGCTCGTGCGGCGGGCGTGGATGTGTCGGTCTGCTCGCAGGCCATATCGGCGGGATTAGTGCGGCCCAACGAGATTGCGGGGGTGGCACACTTTTCGAGTGACGACGTGACCGTGGTCACAATAACGGGTCGACTGTTGGCCCGTGGCGCCGACCTAAGAGTGGTGGCGGCGACGCGCCGCGCGGTGGAACGCGAAGTGGGCATCATTCGTGAAATCGGCCAGACCATGGGTGACGACGCACCGAGCCAGAGTGAGATTGCCCGCGAGTGGTCGCAGATGCGTGACGCGTTGTTCACGCGCGCGATTGAATCACCCGCCCACTGAGGCTTCGAACGGCCCCCACGGGTGTATCCTGCGGTCATGGTCGAGGTGATGTTGCGTACCGTGCGCATGGACGCGTCGTCGGGTACACCCGTGCTTCTTCTCGAGGAGGTGCACGGCCCCCGCGCCCTGGCGGTCTTCATCGGTGGGCCCGAGGCGGCGGCCATCGCCTATGCGCTCGAGGGAGTGCAGACGCCACGGCCGATGACGCACGATCTCCTGGCGTCAACGATCATGGCGTTGGGGGCCCGCTTACTCACCGTGGAGATCGTGGAGCAACGAGACAGTTCGTACATCGCCCTACTTCGGTTGGTGCGCGATGGTGCCGAGGTCGCCGTGGACACACGACCCAGCGACGCCATCGCCCTGGCGCTTCGCCAGTCGGCCCCCATCCTTGTCGACGACAAGGTGATGGAGGAGTGCTCCTTCGACACGACCGAAGAAGAGGAATCCGAGGAGGTTGACGAAGCGGCGCTCGTCGATGAGTTGCGGGCCTTTCTCGAGACGGTGAAACCCGAGGACTTCGAATCATGAGCAGGAGATCTCGGGCGCTCGCCCTGCTAGCCGTCTTCGCGGCAGTCGTGGTGTTCAGTCGGCACACTGTCTCGATGGGATCGTCGGGTACGACCACCACTTCGCTTACGCCGACGACCACGGTGCACACCTCGACGAGCCGTCCAGTGGTCGCCACCACGTGTCGCGTGAGTGACTTCACCCTGGACTGGTTCCAGGGCCAGGGGGCGGCCGGCACGGTTTACAGCACGGTGTCGCTGCACTACAACGCCGCCGCGCCGTGCGTCATCAACAGCTACCCACTCGTCACGCTGCAGGACTCGTACGGTTCGGTGCTGCCGACCGTGGAACTGCGCGTACCGGCCGACCGCCATCTCTATTTCCCGGATTCACGCGCGAACTACGGCCCGAAACCCCTCACCGTGAACTTCGGACAAGTCCTGCACTTCGGGGTGGCCGCCTCGGATGCCCCGATTGGCACGTTGGCCTGTGAGAATGTGGCGGCCATCAGCGTCCAGTTGCGCCCGGGTGAGACGTCGCGGTCGGTGAGCCTTCCCTACGGCCTCACGGCCTGTGGAGGAGGCCAGGTGATGGTGAGCGCCGTCTACTAGGCGCCGGGATTCACGAGGTATCGGCCGCGACTGTCACCCCGGCGCACCACGTCGAGTGCGTCGGGCAGCGCGGCGAGGCCGATCTCATCGTGCACCAGTGTCTCCCAGGGTACGGAACCGGCCATCGTGGCGAGAGCGTTCCAGACGGTGGTGCGTTCGTCCGAGGGAACCTCGACGGAGTCGATGCCGAGGAGCGAGACGTGGCGAGTGATGAACGGGTAGACGGTCGTGGCCAGTTCGGCGCTGGCCACCAAACCGCTCGCGGCCACGGCCGCGCCGTACCGCAGGGACCGCAGAATGTGGTGCAGAGTTGTCCCACCGACGCAGTCCACCGCACCGTCCCAGCGCTCCGGGGCGAGAACGCGCTCGGAGCGGTCGTCGATATCACTGCGGCCGATGACTTCGGCGGCCCCCAGGCCCATCAACCACGCACGATGAGCCTCGCTGCCCGTTGAGGCCACGGTGCGGTATCCCCGGCGCGCGAGGAAAACTACGGCCATCGACCCCACACCACCCGTCGCCCCGGTCACGAGAACCTCGCCACCGGGTGTGAGGCCGGCGTGTTCGAGGGCGAGGATGCTCTGCATCGCGGTGAAACCGGCCGTGCCGGCGATCATCGCCTGACGCGTGGTGAGGGGTGCGGGCAGTGCGCTGACGTACCGATTGGGAGCCGCGATCAGTTCGGCGAATCCGCCGTCACGTCCGGTTCCCACGGTTCCGCCGTACACGACGACCGGGGTCCCCGCAGCGAACCGATCGCTGGCGATTACGAGGCCGGCGGCGTCCACGCCGCCGACGAGTTCGTCGCGACGACGCACCCGGCTGGGTGATGCGGCGACCATGGTGTCCTTGAAGTTGATGCCCGAAAACTCCACGCGGATGAGGGTCTCGTCGGAACCCGCGACGGGATCGGCCACGTCGGTGACCCCCTGGCTAAAAGTCCCATCTCGGTCGGAGAGAACGAAGGCGCGCACCCTTCGAATCTAGGGGTCGAGAGTTAGGCTGACGAAGTGGCGCACACCGTTTTGCTCGGGAACGACACGTGGTACCGAGCCCCCAAAGGTCGTGGAACGCCCATCGTTCTGTTGCACGGAGGGCTCAGCTCGTCGGCGGGCATCTGGCGCTCGGTGGGTAAGCGTCTGGCACGACGTTCTCCGGTGGCGGTCTTTGATCGCCGTGGCCACGGTCGTAGCGCCGATACCGGAGATGACTTTTCTTATTCGGCTATGGCTGACGAGACGGTGGCCTTTCTCGAGTTCTTGGGCCGTCCCTGCCATCTACTGGGGTACTCCGACGGGGGCATTATTGCCCTGCTCGTGGCGATGCGCCGTCCCGACCTCGTGGGCCGTCTCATTCTGGTGGGGGCCAACTTCGACGTGGACGGCCTGCACCCATTGCCGCCCATGACGACGACGGGGCCGGAATACGAATCCTGGGCCGCCCGATATGCCTCCGAGTCGCCGATGGGTTCGACGGGGGCCCTCAGTGCCTTCGAACGGGGCCGAGAACTCTTTGATCGAGAACCCCACCTCAGCGTCGCCGACATCGCGACGGTGCAGGCCCCGGCCCTGGTCCTCGTGGGGGACGACGACGTGGTCCGTGTCGAGCACACCGTCGAGTTGTTCGAGGCACTACCCGAAGCGCAGTTGGCGGTGATCCCCGGGGCGTCGCACGCGGTGCTCAAAGAGCACACCGATGTCTGTGTCCGCCTGATTCGACGTTTTCTCAAGATGGAACTACCGCCGGTTACTTATCAGCCGGTGCGTCGACGTCCGGCTCAACCGTGAGCACACCGGTTCGCCTCGCTCACGCAGCGACACGTCGGTGGCGGGCGCTGTCGCCTTTGGCCAGTGACGCGGTGCTGTACGGACTGTCGGGTGCCTTCGCGCTGGCCTTCGCCCTTACGAGCAACGAGGTGGCCCAGGTTCGCTGGGCGTGGATTGCGCTGCCGACGTACCTCGCGGTGTGCGTGGTGGCACTCGCGTTGCGGGGACGCAGCGATTCAGCGATACGTCGCGGGCGACGGGCCCTGCTGATAGTGACGGCGCTGGGTGCGACGGCCCTACCGCTGGGCCTCGAGGCACACTGGCGGGGCGCCGGTGCCTCGGGGAACGCCCAACCCGAAGTCGGGGTCATCGAACGAAGTGGGTCGGCGCTCTCACACGGACAGAGTCCCTACCACTCCTACGTGGATAACGGTCATCTGGTTGACAAGGTGAAAGGACTGCCGGCCTTCGATTCGTTCTTTCCGTATCTCCCCTTGATGGGGGTCTTCGGACTGCCTTCGGCGGAGGACCATCGCAGTCGGGGTTTGACCGACGCTCGCATTTTGATGACGCTGTTCACCGTTTTGGTGACGTGTGCGGCGCTGATGTTGATGCGTAGTGGCGACGATCAGCGGCTGCGGGTCGCCCAGTTTCTTCTCGCGTTGCCCGTGGGGGCGCTGTTTCTCGCCACGGGCGGGGACGATATGCCGGTACTGGCTTTGTGCCTGTTGGGTGTCGCGGGACTTCAGCGACGGTCGACGACTCTCGCCGGCGTGAGCTTCGGGCTGGCCGCGGCGTTGAAACTCACGGCGTGGCCGGTGGTCGTCGGCGGTCTGGTGGTGACGTGGG
>CAXBRI010000120.1:0-4333 GCA_963978125.1 uncultured bacterium
ACCTGTATAAACAGCGCCTCTGCTGTAAACAGAAAAATTATAACTGATGCTTCCTAAATTATTTTTTACGAAATTGAAACCAGCGCTTGCATTATTCTCATCATGCTTTTCTTCATTGTCAGCAATGTTCCAGTCGCGGTTAAATTCTACACTCCGAAATCTTTCTATCGGCGTAAACAGCGAATTCAGATATTCGTAATTACCAATCAAATCGATATAGCTTCCTTTCTTTTTGTCTTTACTGAAAATAATTTCTTTCGATAAAAAAACATGTGAAGCAAACCCTGTATTGTCGACATTTCCATTTTGCGAAAAAGTATTTTCATCGGCATAACTCATTGTGCCTTCCCACTGAACATTCATATTTTTCAAAAAAATTTCCTTCACACCAAGCGTTATTAATTCATTTTTTTTAGGTGCAACAAGCGGAACTATGGGTTCGTAGCTTCCCTGCAAAACACCACCAACCGGCGGAACAAATTCGTATACTCTTCCATTTGCTGTGCTTTGTGCAACATTGTAATTTCCTTTTCCTTCACCCAAAAAAGGCGCCGCGTGAGCGTCGTCCAGAAGAGATCGAACGTGACCGCGCCGAGGGTTTCGCGAAGGACCGGGGTTGGGGCGGGGTTGCCCGCAAGGGTGCCGTCCACCTGAAGTCGACCGGTCAGGAGATGAAGAAGGCCACGGGTCGTCCGTCGGCTCCGGCTCCGATGGCGCAATGGATTGAAGACTCCACGCCGTCGCGCGCGCGTTCCACCTCAACCAAGGCGAAGGCCCCCTATACGCTCCCAACCGATATCGCGGCCGATGTTCGTAAGGCTTTCCTCGGTACGGCCACGCAGCGAGAGAAGATGGTGGCGTTCCTTACGCGGGCTGCCGAAGCCTACGACCGTCACCGGTACGAAGAGGCGCTCCGCTTGGGTCGAATCGTCTCGGACGCTGTCCCGGGAGTTGCCGCGGTGCGCGAGCTCACGGGACTGGCGGCGTACCGGGCGCAGCGCTGGAACATGGCACGTATCCACCTGCAGGCCCACTTCGTGTTAACCGATGAGGAACAGCACTTGCCGCTCATCATGGACTGTGACCGGGCCAACCGGAAGTGGCGCTTGGTGGAGAAGGTCTTTGCCCAGCTCGAAGAGCACCGTCCGACGGCCGAGGTTCTGACCGAAGGTCGCATTGTCCTCGCAGGCGCCTGGTCCGATCAGCGCAAGTACTCACAGGCGATTGATCTCTTGGTGCGAGCCGGTGGCACGAAGAATCTCAAGAACCCATCGGACCGCCACATCCGCCTCTGGTACGCCCTGGCCGATCTCTTCGATAGGGCCGGTGACGCGGTGAGTGCGCGTGAGCTTTTCGCTCGCATCGCCCTCGTGGACCCCGAGGCCTACGACGTATCGGCCCGTCTCGAAGAACTGGGCTCCGGAGCGCCTCGCAAGCAACGCAAGCGCCGCGCCACGCCGCAGTCGAAGAAACGCGTCGACTAGGCCATAGCGGCCGCGGCTGCGGCCATGACGAGTCCGAATCCACGGGTGTCGCCGACCAGTCCCGCGCGCATGGCATTCATGTCATAGGCGACAGTCAGCTTGAGAGCCCGGTTCATCACGATGAGCGATCCGCCGAAGCCGGCCCAGAAGCACGAGTCGGGCCCGATGGGGATCGTGGGGGTTCCCAGTCCGTAACCGGTTCCGAAGGCGAGGCCGATGTTCAGCACGGCATCTGTTCCTTGGGTGACGGGGTGGAAGATGGGATCGATGCCCTTGTCCGACAGGAGACGAACTCCGCGGTACTCGCCCCCATTGCTGATGACGTGCTGAATGGTGGCCAGCGACTTGGCGTTGCCGTGACCGTTCGCCGCGGGAATCTCGGCGTGGCGCCACCAGCTCTCGTTGGCCATGAAGGGGTTGAGCAAAGGTGAGGTAAGGGTGCGGTAGGCGAGTGAGTCGTGGGGAATGGCGTCCATCCCAGCCATCTCCATTGGAATCACCGGAGCCACGCGAGCGTCGTTGTCGGGGGAGAGTCCCACGTGGAAGTCGGCTCCCAACGGCCCGGCAATTTCCGTTGCGAGGAACGCTCCAAAACTTTTGCCGGTGATCCGACGCACCACTTCTCCTAGGAGGTAACCCTGGGTCAGGGCGTGGTAGCCCGATTGATTACGGTCGCTCCACCAAGGTTCCTGGGCGGCCAGACGAGACGTGCACAGTTCCCAGTCGGCTAACTGCTCGGGCTGTGGCACATCGGTCCACCCGGAGAGGCCCGCCGTGTGGTTGAGCAAGTGGCGAACCGTGATGGTCTCTTTGCCGGCGGCGGCGAATTCGGGCCAGTAACGCGAGACAGGGGCATCGATGTCGAGTTCACCGCGGTCGGCCAACATCAAGATGGCGAGGAAAGTCGTGGTCTTGGTGCTCGACCACACGTTGACCAGCGTGTCGACGGTCCAGGGAGTCGTGCGCGCTTCGTCTCGGAAACCACCCCAGAGGTCCACGACAACCTCGTCACCGCGGATGACGCACACGGATGCTCCGACATCCTGCCCGTTCTCGAGATTTGCTTCGAATGCCTGACGGACACCCTCGAACTGGTCGGTGCAGTGGCCCTGCGCTGCGGACATATTTCCCCCTGATGTACGGTCTCTTGAATTTAGAGCGCGGTCGGCCACGGGTCGGTTATCCCAAGAGGGGCTCGAGGTGGTCTTGTAGGCTGAGGGCATGGATATTGCCTCTTTACTCGGTAGCGAAGCCTCGTCCCTGCTTGAACATCGCGCGGTATATCCGAAGGATCAACTGTCCTTGCCGTCGCCGACATTCGTGGACGACAGTTTCGGGCTCTCCGACCGTTCTCCCACGGTGCTGCGCAATTTGGCTGCGTTGTACAACCACGGACGGCTGGGTGGAACGGGCTACCTCTCAATTCTTCCCGTCGATCAGGGAATTGAGCACAGTGGGGCGGCCACGTTCGCGCCGAATCCGGCCTACTTCGATCCGGCCCGTCTGTGCGACCTCGCCATTGAAGCCGGTTCCAATGCGATCGCCACAACCTTGGGCACGCTCGGCATCGTGTCGCGCCGGTACGTCACGCGCCTGCCCTTCATCGTGAAGATCAACCACAACGACCTTCTGCGGCACCCCAACGTGCCTGATCAGCGCCTCTTCGCGTCGGTACGCCAGGCGGCCGATCTCGGGGCCGTAGGTGTAGGCGCCACCATTTACTTCGGCTCGCAAGAGTCGCCACGACAGATCCAAGAAATCTCCGAAGCCTTTGCCCTGGCCCATGAGTTGGGGATGTTCACGGTTCTGTGGACGTACCTGCGTAACGACGATTTCAAGAAGGACGGTGTGGACTACCACCTGTCAGCCGACCTCACGGGACAGGCGAACCACCTGGGCGTCACGATCGAAGCCGACATCATCAAGCAGAAGCAGCCCGAGAACAACGGTGGCTTCACCGCGGTCAAGGTGGGTAAGACGAACTCCAAGGTCTACGGAGAACTCACGAGCGATCACCCCATCGACCTGACGCGTTGGCAGGTGGTGAACTGTTACGCGGGGCGTGTGGGATTGATTAACTCGGGTGGCGAGGCCAAGGGAACCGACGACCTCGCCCAGGCCGTGCGCACCGCCGTCATCAACAAGCGGGCCGGTGGTCAGGGTCTGATTCTGGGTCGAAAGGCCTTCCAGCGTCCCATGGCCGAGGGAGTGGCTCTCGTGAACGCCGTGCAGGACGTCTTCTTGGACCCCTCCATCACCCTGGCCTAACCCATGACTTCGGCACCGCGCGGGTGGTGGACGTGGGCGAATGGGGTGACGACGGTCCGGCTGGCTCTGCTACCCGTCTTTTGTTACCTGCTCTTTGGCACGGGGCATCGCGCGCTGGCCGCATGGTTGCTGGCCGTGCTCGGAGGAACCGACTGGGTGGACGGATATCTGGCGCGGCGCCTTAATCAGGTGTCGGAAGTTGGCAAAATCTTGGACCCAGTCGCTGATCGCCTGCTCGTCATCACCGGGCTTCTCAGCGTGGCCCTCGCCGGGGGAGTCCCCTGGTGGTTCGCGACCACGACCCTCGTGCGCGAGCTCATCGTCTCGATACTCACGCTGGTCCTCGCCGCCCTCGGCGCCGCGCGGATCGACGTCCTGTGGTGGGGGAAGGTCTCGACTTTCATGTTGATGGGCACCTTCCCTCTGTTCCTCCTGACCTCCCGGGGTGGGCCACCTCCCTTCGCGTGGCAGGGTCCCGTGCGCATCGGCTGTTGGGTGCTGGGCGTGACCGGCTTGGCCCTGTCGTGGGTCGTTCTGGTCGGGTACGTCCGACCAGCACTGGACGCCCTGCGTCGTGGGCG
>CAXBRI010000121.1:0-4316 GCA_963978125.1 uncultured bacterium
TTATTTTCGTTCAGTACCGGGGCCACCGGACACGTTGGTTCGGCCTCGGTACTGAACGAAAATAAGCGCGCCGTCATGGGTTTCGATGGTGGCCCGAACATCGAGGGTTCCAACCTCCCCCGAAATGCTCAACCAATCAGCGCCGGACGTTCCCTTCATGACGCCACTTAGACGTTCGCCCGTCACGCTTACCGATTGGATGTCGAAGATGACACGAAGACCGGCTGGGCCTGGCCCCACCACGAGGGGGGAGGCAAGCGTGGCTTGCACGCGACACAAGGGGATTAGCTCAAGATCCATGATTCACTGTAGAACGAATGACTATTTACTGTCAGTTAACCCACTGACAAAAGAAATGTTGGAAACAGGACTACATTCAAGTTCGTGAACTTCTCATGTGACACCTTGAGTGCAAAGTTTCGCCCATGAGACACAAGGTTTATTTAGAAGTTCCCAGAGTTCTGGTGGGATTTGATACCGAAACAACGGGGCTTTCCACCACGAGTGACCGGGCTATTTCCTACGGGTTCTACGAACTTAGAGATGGTGTGCGCCACAGCGTCCATCATTTTTACGTAGATCCCGAAATATCCGTGTCCTCCGGAGCTCAAAAGGTCCATAACATTTCTCTTGACGAGATTAGAGAAAAGCAACCCGATGCGGTCTTGCCTTTTGCGAGGGGCGTGGAGAGGGCACTGGAACTCATCGAGTATTTCGACAACGAAGGTGCCGTTTTTGTCGGAGCCAACGTTGAGGGTTTTGACTTCAAAATGTTGCAATCGTCCGCCCGACTTCTAGCTCCCACGTCGGCGCTGGCGAAAAGATTCAGTTACGTCAAACTGCAGATTCGTGACGTGCTGTGGCACCAAATGGCCATGGATAATGCTGATCTAGACGCTTACAAACCCGCTCGTGGTTTGGCCAAGTTGTGCGACCTTCACGGCGTGCAACGAGGTAACCACAATGCCCTCGAAGATGCGCGGGCGGCCGTGGAAGTGTTTCTCGCCCAGGTGACCCACAATGCGGCCACCCCCGCGGCCCGATCAAGTAGATGGGGCGTTGCACCGTTAAACGGTGAGAAGGTCGTCCTCCAACGTCTATTTGGAGATGAGGCCCTCACAAAACCCGTGGTAGGCTGACGGTCCCACGGGCGGTTGGCGCAGTCTGGTAGCGCACTTGCATGACACGCAAGGGGTCACAGGTTCAAGTCCTGTACCGCCCACCATTTCGGTATTTCCGGCTCCGCCGGACGACGTCCGTTACCGGCTTCTGGGTAAGTTGAGGTCGAAAAATATCCCGCCCAGTCGAAGCCCGAGGCACGACAGTACGGCGAGCGCGAACCACGCGGGCCCGAGAATGCCCCACTGGTAGCCGAGAACCACGAGGCCTGAGCCGACCAATGAGGGCACGGCGTAGAGGCCTGACTGCAACACGGCCGGGATCTCGCGAAGCACGATGTCGCGCACGACGCCTCCGGCGATACCGGTCAGCATTCCCAGTAGCGCGGCGGCCAGGGCGGTGGCGCGGTGGGCGAGCGACGCGTTCGCCCCGATGATGCTGAAGAGCGCGAGGCCGATGGCGTCGAAGATTTGGATGGGGTAGTCAAGAGCGGATAAAGGTCGAAGCGTCACAAAGGCCAGCAGCCCCGCAGCGACGACCGCCATCATCTCCCGCCAGTCAAACACGACCATCGCCGGAATGCCCAAAAAGAGGTCCCGGGTCACATCACCGGCGATTCCCACCACTGAAGCAACGACGAGGACGCCGAACACATCAAGTCCGGCTTTGGCGCCGGCGAGGCCACCGCTCAGTTCGAACACGAAGGCGCCGCAGACGAAGACTGCGGAAATCCAATGGGCATTCGTCAGTAATGCACTCGCATGGGTGGCGAAGGAGAGTGGCGCGGTGATTCCTATGACAATGACGAGCCAACGCTGAAGCGCGTCTCCGTGACTTCGCCGGCGACTAGCTCGACCTTGTAGGCCGCGGGCCCGGTTTCGGGGTCCACGCTGCGATCTGACACCACGGACACGGGGGTGGTTCCCTCGTACCAGATACCCACGCGGTCGTCGGTGGCGTAGGCCAATGGGGGCAGGGTTCCGTTACCCACCAGTTCGTGGAGCAGGGGCCGGCGCTGGGCTTCCGAGTCGTAGTGCACACCGTTGGCGTAGGGGAGAAGTCCCAAGCCGTTGGTCACCGGGCGGAGCGTCGGGCCGAACGAGTCGGTGGTGCCCCCGACGTGCCAGCACAGCGAGCCCGCGGACACGCCGCCGAGAATGACCCCCTTTTCCCAGGCGGCCCGCATGGCGGTGTCGACCCCGTGGAGGCGCCAGAGGGCGAGGAGATTGGCCACCGACCCTCCGCCGACCCAGACCAAGTCCGAGCCACAGAGCCGTTCTTCGGGGTCGGCCGAGGGCTGCAGGAAGAGCCGAAGTTCGGTGACGTCGCAGCCCGCCGCACCGAAGGCTTCGTACAGGAGGTGGTAGTAGTCCGTGTCGTCACCGGTGGCGGTCAGAACGAGACACACTTTTGGACGAATCTGATTGGTGAGGCTGAGGGCATCTAGCAACATTTGACCCACCCGGGCGGTCCGCTGGGTCGGTCCGGGAATGAAGCCGCCCGAGGTGGCGAGGATGCGAGGAGTGGCCATGCCGACCATTCTTGTCGCTGACACCGTGCCTGAACGCCCTCTATCATTCGGGGTCAAGCAAGGAGAGTGTGCATGGTGACCACGGCCCAACTAGATGCCCTGATTGACGATCTCGTCGCGGCGTTTCCGTCCTCGACGACCGCCCCTGAAGTTTTCCTGGGCGAGCAGTTCGACCGTGGCTTGGCGTGGGTGACCTTCCCCGAGGGCCTCGGTGGACTCGGGGGATCGCCGGCCGATCAGTTGCACGTGTTGCGTCGTCTGACGTCGATGAAGGCACCCTCGGCGGCCGGCCGCAACGTCATTGGATACGGCATGGTGGCACCGACGATTGTGGTCCACGGCACCGAACAGCAGAAGGCGATGCTTCGCCCGTTGTTTACCGGTGAGCACATCTGGTGTCAGTTGTTCTCCGAGCCGGGCGCGGGATCGGACGTTGCCGGATTGGCCACCAGGGCTGAACGTGACGGCGATGAGTGGGTGCTCAACGGCCAGAAGGTCTGGACCACCCTGGCGCACAATGCCCACTATGGCCTCATCATTGCGCGCACTGATCCGAACGCGGTGAAGCACGCGGGTATCACGGCGTTCATGGTTGACATGCACGCTCCCGGAGTGGACGTGCGTCCGCTGTACCAAATCACCGGCGAGGCGGAGTTCAATGAGTGCTTCTTCAACGACGTTCGCATTCCCGACTCGATGCGCTTGGGTGACGTGGGCGAGGGGTGGCGCGTCTCTCTGACCACGCTCATGAACGAGCGTGTGTCCATCGGTGGCACCGTTCCGCCGCGTGATTCGGGTCTGATTGGCGAGGCGATCAAGATGTGGAAGTCGAAGTGGGATGGCCGCACCGACCGCCACGCCGCCGCGATGCGAAACGAACTTCTCCAGGCATGGGTGCGCAACGAAGTCGGTCGTTTGACCAATTGGCGCGCTTCGGACCTGCGAAAGGCCGGCACCCCCGGTCCGGAAGGCTCGGTCGCCAAGTTGGCTTTTGCGGAGGAGAATCAGCGCACCAGCGAACTCATCGTCGACTTGATGGGTGCCGACGGAATGGTGCTGACGAAGCCCTACGAGCACATTCGTCCGCAGGAATCGGCGCTGAGCGGCGGCGACGTCCGCAAGGCTTTCCTGCGTATGCGTGCCAACTCAATTGAGGGCGGCACGAGCGAGGTGATGCGCAACATCATCGGTGAGCGCGTTCTGGGTCTCGCCGGCGAGCCCCGGGCCGACAAGGACGTTCCCTGGAAGGACGTCCCGCGCAGCTAACTACCGGGCGCGCAGATTCTCGGCGAAGAAGTCCAACGTCCGGCGGTAGGCGTCGGACGCGGCGTCCGCGTTGAAGACGGCGGTGCGGTTGTCGCAGTGAAAGCCGTGGTCGGCGTCGGCGTAGCGCACGATGTCGGTGGGTGACGAAGACTGAGCAGCCGCTTCGCGAAGCGCCTCTACTTGTTCCACGGGGATTCCCTTATCGAGGTCCCCGTACAGACCAAGCCACGGGCAGGCGATGCTCGGGGCCATTTCGACCATCGACGGGAGGCCGAATCGCCCCGCCAGGACTCCGCCGCCGTAGTAGGTGGCGGCTGCGCCGATGATGCAGATCGGAAGAGCACACGTCTGAACTCCAGTCACGTGGCCTTATCTCGTATGCCGTCTTCTGCTTGAAAAA
>CAXBRI010000122.1:0-4299 GCA_963978125.1 uncultured bacterium
CAGGCCGTCTACGACTCGCTCAACAGTTTCACCGAAGAGGGTCTGATTCGCCGCGTGCAGCCGGCTCATTCGCAGGCCCGGTACGAAACCCGCATTGACGACAATCACCACCATTTAGTGTGTCGCCACTGCGGACGCACGGAGGATGTGGACTGCGCGACGGGGGAGACCCCGTGCCTCGAAGCGTCCGACAACCTCGGATTCGACATCGACGAGGCAGAGGTCATCTACTGGGGCCTCTGTCCGTCGTGCCAAGAAGTTTCACCCGGGTGAAAACCCCACGACACAACGCATCACCAACTACAAGGAGATAACCATGAGCACCACTGACGAGAACAAGTCCGGCGTCTGCCCGGTGATGCACGACGCGCACAGCGCGACGGGCTCCACGGCGAACCAGCACTGGTGGCCCGAGCAGTTGAACCTGCGTCCGTTGACCAAGAACCCGGCCGCCGGTAACCCGATGGGCGAGGACTTCGACTACGCCGCCGAGTTCAAGACGCTCGACCTGGCCGCCGTGAAGACCGACATACGTGCGGCATTGGTCGACTCGAAGGACTGGTGGCCGGCTGACTTTGGTCACTACGGCCCGTTCATGATCCGCATGGCGTGGCACTCGGCCGGTACCTACCGCGTGTACGACGGCCGCGGTGGTGCGGGCACCGGCACCCAGCGCTTCGCGCCGCTCAATAGCTGGCCCGACAACGGCAACCTTGACAAGGCCCGCCGCCTCCTGTGGCCCGTGAAGGCCAAGTACGGCCGCAAGCTCTCGTGGGCCGACCTCATGATCCTGGCCGGCAACGTAGCCCTCGAGGACATGGGCTTTACGACCTTCGGCTTCGGCGGTGGACGCGCCGACGTGTGGGAGCCCGAAGAGGACATCTACTGGGGTCCCGAGGCGACCTGGCTCGGCGACGAGCGCTACCGCGGTGACCGTGAGCTGCTCACGCCGCTCGGTGCCGTGCAGATGGGTCTCATCTACGTGAACCCCGAAGGTCCCAACGGAAACCCCGACCCGCTGGCCGCCGCGCGTGACATCCGTGAGACCTTTGCCCGGATGGCCATGAACGATGAAGAGACCGTGGCACTTATCGCCGGTGGTCACACCTTCGGTAAGACCCACGGTGCGGCCAACCCCGGTCCGTACGTCGGCCGCGAGCCCGAGGGCGCCGCAATCGAGGAGCAGGGATTCGGCTGGACCTCGACCTACGGCACCGGTAAGGGTGGCGACACGATCACCAGTGGTCTCGAAGTCACCTGGACGGCCACGCCGACCCAGTGGAGCAACGGCTACTTCGAGAACCTGTTCAACTTCGAGTGGGAACTCACCGAAAGCCCAGCCGGAGCCAAGCAGTGGCGTCCCGTCACTCGTGATGCCGACAACTTGGTCCCCGATGCGCACGACCCCGCCAAGCGTCACGCGCCGATGATGTTGACGACGGACCTGTCGCTGCGCTTCGACCCGGCCTACGAGAAGATCTCGCGCCGCTTCCTAGAGAACCCGGACCAGTTCGCCGACGCTTTCGCCCGTGCCTGGTTCAAACTGACCCACCGCGACATGGGCCCGGTGGCGCGCTACCTCGGACCCGAGGTCCCTAAGGAGACCCTCATCTGGCAGGACCCGCTCCCGGCGCGTGACTTCGACGTGATCGCCGACAAGGAGATCGCTGAGCTCAAGGAACAGATCCTCGGTTCGGGCCTCAGCGTGTCGCAGCTCGTGGCCGCCGCTTGGGCGTCGGCCTCAACCTTCCGCGACTCGGACTACCGCGGTGGCGCCAACGGTGCCCGCGTGGCCCTGGCCCCGCAGAAGGACTGGGAGGTCAACGACCCCGCGTCACTCGCCACGGTGCTCGACACCCTGCGCGGTATCCAGAACACCTTTAACGCGTCGCACGGTTCGACCAAGGTCTCCCTGGCCGACCTCATCGTGTTAGGTGGCACGGCCGCCGTCGAGCGCGCCGCCGCGGCCGCGGGTCACGCCATCAGTGTGCCCTTCGCGCCGGGTCGCGTCGACGCCACCCAGGAGATGACCGACGTCGAGTCGATCGCTTACCTCGAGCCCCGTGTGGACGGCTTCCGCAACTTCGCGCCGAAGAACTTCACCGGCAAGCCCGAAGCGGTGCTCGTCGACCGTGCCAGCTTGTTGTCATTGAGCGCCCCCGAGATGACGGCCCTCGTGGGTGGTCTGCGCGTGCTCGGCGCCAACACGGCCGGTTCGACCCACGGTGTCTTCACTAACCGCGTCGGCGTTCTCTCGAACGACTTCTTCGTCAACCTGCTCGACATGTCGACGCAGTGGAAGCCAAGCGCCACGGCCCACGTCTTCGAGGGCGTGGACCGGGCTAATGGCCAGAAGAAGTGGGGAGCCACCACGGTCGACCTCGTCTTCGGATCGAACTCCCAGTTGCGCGCCCTCGCCGAGGTGTACGCCAGCGCCGACGGAGAGGCCAAGCTCGTTGCGGACTTCGCCGCCGCTTGGGTGAAGGTCATGAACGCCGACCGGTTCGACCTGGCGTAGGGCGCTCCACCCCGTGTACCGCGCCGGAGTACAAAGGCCGGTCCACGGGGGGACCCCTGGTTAGCCCACGGCGGCCAACCGCAACAACCACTTCCACGACGAAGAGTGCCACTGCAAGGAAAACCACGGCAAGAGTTGCCATGGCCATTGCTGCCACTAGGCGCTTAGAGCGTCGCCAGCTCTTCCTTGAGGATGTCGGCGAGGCCCGAGTAGCGCTTGGCCGGAGTCGCGATGGCGTGGGCGATGTCGTCGCGGGTGCCGATAATGACGACGTGCTTCTTCGCTCGCGTCACCGCGGTGTAGAGCAGTTCGCGTGACAGTAACCGGGTGCCCGGGGTGATGGACACGACGACCGAGTCGAATTCTGATCCCTGTGACTTGTGGATGGTCATCGCCCACCACGGCTGCCACTCGTGGACGGCCGTCGGCGAGAGGTCGCCCGGGGCGGTGTCGTCGTCTTGGGTCGAACCCAACGAGTGCGAGGGTCGATAGACCGGTTGTCCGGCGGGGCCGGTCACGATGAGTCCGGTGTCGCCATTGGTGACGCCGTTCACACGGTCGTTCGCGGTGATGAGCACCGGTAACCCGACCGACGCCGGTGCCGAACCGATGGAGGTGGAGAGACGTGCGGCGACCCGCGAGACCCACCACTCACGACTGAGGTCGCCACGGTGCTGAGCGGCGAGCACCATGGTGGAGGTGAGAACACCGTTCCATACGGCGGCCGGCTCTCCGGTGGCGGCCAGTTCGCACAATCGTTCGGCGCGGGCAAAGACCGGTGCGAACACCGGCAGGTCATCGGGAATCTGACCGTGTTCGTCGGGTTCGATACGAGAGAGGAACTGCGAACCGCTGTCCAACAGACTGAGCGCCTCGTCGTGGCGGCCATGACGGATGGCGTCAAAGAAGTTGAGCATCTGTTGGCGGCCGACGTCGGTCAGCTCGGTGTTGCTGTCGAGGCGGAACACGTGTTCGAGAGTCACACCGGGCAAGCCGTCACCCATGGCGTCGACCAGGTCGCTCATCACGGTTCCCACGTCGACGCTCTGTAACTGGTTGGGGTCCCCGACGAGGATGATGCGGGTGTGGTCCGAGACGGCCCGAAGCAGTTCGTCGAAGAGTGCGAGATCGACCATGGAGGTTTCATCCACGATGACGAAATCCACGTGGAGCGGCTCGGTGTGGCGTCGCCGGGCCGCGAGCGGCGTGATGCCCAGCGCCCGGTGGATGGTCGTCGGGGAGATGCGCTCGAGAAGTTCCGTGGCGAGGTCCGGGTCGATTTTCTGGATGACGTCCCGGAGAGATTCGGCAATGCGCTGCGCGGCCTTGCCGGTCGGCGCGCAGAGTTTGACGCTGGCCCGTCCCCCGGTGGCCCGATGGAGGGCCACGAGGAGTTGTGCGACCGTGTGAGTCTTGCCGGTGCCCGGCCCACCGGCCACCACGCTCACGCGACGGGCGAAGACCTGCTCGGCGACTTCGAGTTGACCGGCGGTGTCGGTGGACGTGCCGAAGACGTCGGCGACTTCTTGACGCCACTTCAGTGGTTCACGCAGCGCGTCATCACCGAGTGGCGCGAGTAGACGCCAGGCGACGTCACGTTCGAGGCGGTAGAGCCGGTCGAAATAGAGACGCTCGTGGGCGATCACCAGGGGGCGGGCGGCGTCGCCACCGTCGCCGAAGACGTCCCCAGTGAGTCGAGCCGTCCACTGGGTCACAGAGAGGTTCCTCAACTCTTTGGGAATGCGCGCAGTTTCGGGCAGACTCGGAATCGACGCCAGGCG
>CAXBRI010000123.1:0-4298 GCA_963978125.1 uncultured bacterium
CTACGGCCGCCCGCGGCGCACCCTGACCATCCGCGCGGTCACGATTGACGACAGTCGGCGCCCTCTCGGCGTGCTGGCCATCATCGAGGACGTCTCCGAGCGCCGTCGCCTCGAGGAGATCCGTCGCGACTTCATCGCCAACGTCTCGCACGAACTCAAGACCCCGATGGGCGCGATGGGCCTGCTCGCCGAAACGCTCCTGTTCGAGAATGACCCGACGGTGGCCCGTCGCCTCGCCGAGCGGATCAACACCGAAGCGTTTCGCGTGAGCCGCATCATCGAGGACCTCCTCGACCTGTCACGAATCGAGAGCGAGGGGTCGCCTCAGCGCGAGCCCATCCCCGTGTCTCTGCTCGTGGCCGAAGCGGTGGAGCGCATCCGCACCGCCGCCGAACAGCACCACGTCACCATCGACGTCGTCGAACCCGACGAGGACCTAGTCCTTGTCGGCGACCGCCGCCAGCTCACCTCGGCCCTGCACGCCCTGCTCGAAAACGCCGTCGTGTACTCCCCGGCCGATGGCACGGTCTCGGTCACCGTGACCCGGGTGGACCCGGGAGCACCCGACGAGGGTGACACGACCGGGCCACTTGTGCATATCGCGGTGCGTGACCGCGGCATCGGCATCCCGGCCAAGGACCTCGAGCGCATCTTCGAACGCTTCTACCGGGTGGATCCGGGTCGGGCCCGCCAGACCGGTGGCACGGGACTGGGTCTCAGTATCGTGCGCCACGTCGCCCAGAACCACGGTGGCACCGTTCTCGTCGACTCGCGTGAAGGCGAGGGTTCGACGTTCACGCTGGCGTTGCAGGTCACCCCGTCGTGACCACCGCCACTCGCGAAGCGGCCCTGCGAGTTCTCGTCGTCGAAGACGAGGAGTCGTTCATCGACGCGCTCGAAGTCGGTCTCTCGCGTGAGGGTTTCACCGTGACGATCTGTCGTGACGGCGCCGAGGCCCTGGAGCAGTTCCGCGACGGCCGGTTCGACGTCGTCCTGCTCGACTTGATGCTGCCCAAGGTGTCGGGTATCGACGTCTGCCGATCCATCCGCGAGGTCTCCCAGGTGCCCATCATCATCGTCTCCGCCAAGGGCGAAGAGGTTGACACGGTTCTCATGCTCGAGCTGGGGGCCGACGACTACGTCACCAAGCCCTATCGTCTGCGCGAGTTGGTGGCCCGGATTCGTGCCGTGCGTCGGCGCCGCGAGAGCCGTCCGGGACTAGGCGCCGCCTCGACGGTTCTCGAGAGTGGCATGGTCCGCCTCGACCTCGACGCCCGCCGTTGCTTCGTCGCCCAGCAGGAAGTCCCTTTGCGCCGCAAGGAGTTCGACCTGCTCGAAATGCTGCTCGAGAACGCGGGCCGGGTCGTCACTCGCGACGCCCTGATTGATCAAGTGTGGGGCAGTGACTACGTCGGGGACACCAAGACGCTCGACGTGCACATCAAGCGACTGCGTTCGTTGCTCGAGCCCGACGCCAAAGAGTCGACACTGATCACCACGGTGCGTGGAGTGGGCTACCGCTTCGAGGTCAGCGCGGGCCGATAACCCGCTGGCCGCCGAGGTAGCCGGCGAGCACGTCGGGTAGTTCGACCAAAC
This sequence comes from uncultured bacterium, assembly GCA_963978125.1. Lineage (GTDB taxonomy): Bacteria > Actinomycetota > Acidimicrobiia > Acidimicrobiales > RAAP-2 > RAAP-2. Next base: position 1,597 of record CAXBRI010000123.1, read on the forward strand.
CGTCGGGGCGGCGGTAGACCTCGACCAACACGGCCCAGATACGGGCCCACGCGAGCGCAGAACCGTTCACGGTGTGGACGAAGTTGATGTTGCCGTCGGCGTCGCGGAAACGGACGTTGGCCCGACGGGCCTGGTAGTCACCGAACCAGCTCACCGAGGACACTTCGAGCCAGCGGTCGACCCCGGGCGAGAAGACCTCGAGGTCGATGGTGCGCTTCGACGACGTGCCGAGGTCGCCGGCGCACAGATCGAGCAACCGGTACGTCAACCCGAGTTCGCGCAACAGATTTTCGGCGCGCTGCAAAATATCGGCGTGGGCCGCCTCGGCCTGGTCGGGCGTGCAGTACGCGAAGAGCTCGACCTTGTCGAACTCGTGGACCCGAAGGAGACCCCGGGTGTCACGGCCGGCCGCACCGGCCTCGCGACGGAAGCAGGGCGTCAGGGCCGTCAGGCGAATGGGTAGTTCCGCTTCAGTGAGAATTTCGCCGCGGCGCATCGAGGTGAGGGGCACCTCGGCCGTGGGGATGGCCCAGAGACCGTCACGCTCCATGGCGTACATGTCGTCTTCGGACTTGGGTAAGTGTCCCGTCGACATCATCGTCTCGGTCAGGGCGAACGACGGCGGCTTGATCTCCTCGTAGGCGTCACGGTGACGGTCGAGCGCGAAGGCCCCGAGGGCGCGCACTAACCGGGCGCCGTCGCCGCGGTAGAGGGGGAACATCGAGCCGGCGAGCTTCGCACCGCTCTCGAGATCGAGCAGACCCAGGGCCGCGCCGGTCTCCCAGTGCGGCACCTGCTGGTGCTCGGCCCAGGTCGGGAACGGGGCCCCCGATTCGCAGCCCGGCCACCACCGGCGCAGTTCGACGTTGGCCGACTCGTCGAGCCCATCGGGCGCGTCGGGAGAGGGCAGGTTCGGTAACTGCAACAAACGGGTGCGCAGTTCGGCGGCCACGGCGTCCGTGGCGGCGGCCGCGGCGCGCTCGGCCTCGCCCACCGTCCGGCTCTGTTCGGTCAAGGCGGCGGAAGCGGCATCGTCCTTGGCCCGTCGGGCCTCGCCCACCTGACGCGACAGATCCTTCACTTGGGCGCGCAGACCCTCGGATTCCTGGAGCAGGCGCCGGTGCTCGATGTCAAGGGCCACCACGGCGGCCACGTCCCCGGCCGGAACCCCACGTCGCCCGAGGGCGGCCGTCACCGCGTCGGGTTCACGTCGCAGTTGGTTGAGGTCCAGCACCCTGTCAGCCTACCGAGGGCGCACCGGGTGGTTCGTAGAACCGTCTAGGTTGCTTCGTCGTGGAAGCCGTCATCGACGTCACCGAGTGCCGCGTGACCTTCGGTGCGCTGCGCGCGCTCGACGGCGTGTCGCTGCACGTTGCGGCCGGCGAACTCGTGACCCTGCTCGGACCCAACGGTGCGGGTAAGACCACTCTCGTCGAGACCATCCTCGGGTTCCGGCGACCCGCCGGAGGCACCGTGCGTGTCGGCGGACTCGAACCCGTGGCCCAGCACCGCGACGTCGTCGCCTTCACCGGGGCGCTGCTCCAACGCGGCGGCGTCTGGTTTCCCATGACCCCCACGCAGGCGCTCGACCTGACCGCCGCCTACTACGACAATCCCCGAAACCCCCGCGAACTCCTGGCACTGCTCGGCCTCGACCACTGCGCCCGCACCCCCTGGCGCCGACTGAGCGGTGGCGAGCAACAGCGCACGCTGCTGGCCCTGGCACTCATCGGCCGGCCCCGGCTGCTGGTGCTCGACGAGCCCACCGCGGCCGTCGACCCCGAAGGCCGACAGGTCGTACGGGCCCTGCTGCGCGACGAGTGCGACCGGGGAACGGCCGTCTTGCTCACCACCCACGAACTCACCGAGGCCGAACGACTCGCCGATCGGGTGGCCATTCTCCACAACGGTCACCTCGTGGCCCAGGGCCGCACCGACGAGTTGGCCGGCCCCGACAACATCGTCGTGAACGTGGAGGGTGACGTCGACCTCGGTGCACTGCGACGCGACCTCGGTGCTCCGGTGAGCGTCGCGGCCGGCGAGGTGACGTGCCCCACGGGCGCAGACCCCGACCGCGCCGTGAAGTTGACCCAGCTGTTGGCGGCCCAGGGAGTGCGGGTCACGGCGATGCGCACGCGTGCGTCACTCGAAGAGCGCTACCTCGACATCATCGGCGCGCAACGGAGCCAGTCATGAGGGCGTGGTGGGCCCAGACCCGTGCGGAGGTGCGCATGACGCTTCGTCGGGGAGAGACGCTGCTGCTCACGGTGGGCATACCGGTGCTGCTCCTCGTGTTTTTCTCTCTGTCGTCGGTGACGGCTTCGCCGCTCGCGCACCGCGTCGACTTCATCGCGCCGGGTGTGCTGGCCCTCGCGGTGGTGTCGACCTCCCTCGTGGCCCTCTCGATTGGCACTGGCTTCGAACGCACCTACGGCGTCCTGCGCCGACTACACGTGACACCGCTCGGTCGGCCCCGTCTCATCGCGGCGAAGATCGCCGGTGTTCTCGTCACCGAGGCGATTCAGGTCGCCGTTCTCGCGGGTGTCGCGGCTCTGTTGGGTTGGCGCCCTCACGGCGGCCTCGTGGGATCGTTGATAGTTCTCGCAGCTCTGCTCCTTGGTTCCGTGGGTTGTGCCGGGGTTGGCCTCGCCCTCGCCGGACGCTTGCGCGCGGAGGTCAACCTGGCGGCGAGCAACGGTCTC
>CAXBRI010000124.1:0-4217 GCA_963978125.1 uncultured bacterium
CACTGGGTCGCCCAGGTCCGCAGGGTCGCGTCCAGCGTGCGCGGAGCGTTGGCGTCGGCGACGGGAGCGCGGGTCACTAACAGTGGACGAGTCCGGTGACGTCCAGGCGCTCGACGATATCCGCGACCGTGCGCGCGGCGGCTCGCCAGGTGTACCCGCGGGCCTTCAGCACGGCCTCGTTGGACAGACGCGTGGAACTGTCAGGATCGAGGGCCCGCTCAGTGGCGTCGGCCCACTTCTCTGGTTCGCGCGAACCCACCAGGAAGCCGGTCACGCCGTCTTCGATCAGCGTTGTCAAACCGCCCACGTCACTCGCGACCACCGGCGTGCCGCACGCCGACGACTCGAGGGCCACAAGGCCGAAACTTTCTGCGAACGAGGGCACCAGGGTGACGTCGGCCGCCCGGAACCACGTGGACAAGAGCGTGTGGCTCTGGGGGGCGACGAAAAGGACACGGTCGATTAAGCCGCACTCGTCCACGCGGGCGTGGAGGCGGGCCACGGTCGCGCGGCCCTCGGGGCCCGACGGTCCACCCACAATGGCGAGTTGGACATCACGGCCACGGGCCCGCAGCGCCACGAGGGTTTCGAGCGCCAGGTCGACACCCTTGAGCTGTTGGAGGCGGCCCGCGAACAGCAGCAACGACCGCGATGGATCGAGGCCGAGGGCGCGTCGAGCCTGGGGGCGAAATCCCGGTGAGAAGAGAGCGTGCTCGACCCCGAGCGGCACGATGTGAAGACGGTGTTCATCGGCACCGTAGTGAGCGCGGCACTGCGCCGCTTCCACGTCGCAACTGGCGAGCACCGCGTCGGCACAGTTAAAGATCGCCTGCTCGGCCTCGGCGCGCGCCAGCGACTCGGCGGCGAACGTCTCGGCCTTGACGCGTTCGAGGGTATGGAAGGTCACGAGCATCGGCAGCGACCACTCGTGCTTCAGGCGGTGACCCGCCACGCCACTTAACCAGTAGTTCGCGTGAATGGCGGTCGGGGGGCCCTCGTGGCGCCACACGGCGGCCACGCCGTCGGCGAAGGCGTCGACGTGGGCCGGGAGTTCGTCGCGTTCGAGTTCGCCCACGGGGCCGGCCGTCACGACGCGCACCCGAAAGCCGGGCTCGACAACCACGGTTTCGGGCGAGATGGTGTCCTCGCGACGGGTGAAAACGTCAACCTCATGACCGGCGCGAGCCAACGCGGTTGCCAGTTCACGCACGTAGACGTTCATTCCCCCGCCGTCACCCGTGCCGGGCTGAGCGAGCGGCGACGTGTGGTAGGAGAGCAGCGCGAGAGAGGCCACCGAGAAATCTTACCTACTGGGTCGGGATTAGCCCCGGGCCGTTGGTGGTCTGGCGATTAGCGCGCCGACGAATGTGGGACGAGGTACAGCACGTCACGCGATCGCACGAATCCAAAGTCCCGCGAGTCGGTGGAGGCCACCGGATTGTCACCCCGCAAGTCAAGCTTGGAACCGACGCGGCGAACGCAACGTTTGAGCAACCAGCGCGAAGGGTCCCGCGGATCGCGCACGACGACCACGTCGCCGGGGCGCACCCGACGCCAGCGGCGCCACGCCGTGAGACGCTCACCCGGGACGAAAGTCGGCACCATGGACGAGCCGTCCACGGTGACGCGCCGGACAACGAAGTCGAGCACTCGCACGCCGAACACGCTACCGGCGGTGATGACTATTCTGCGTAGAACCGCCGAAGTCGGCGGCATGTCCGAAGAAAGGCATTTCATGATTTCGAACCATTTCGCCGCCCTGCTCGACCGGTTGACCACGCCCGCGACCGTGTCGGCCCACTGCGACCTCCCCTGCGGCGTCTATGACCCGGCCCAGGCCCGTCTCGAGGCCCAGTCGGTCAAGGCCTGCATGGAGAAGTACAACGCGTCAAGTGATCCCGACTTCAAGACCCGCGCCCTCGTCATCAAGGAAGAGCGCTGCGAGTTGGTCAAGCACCACCTGTGGGTGCTGTGGACCGACTACTTCAAAGTCGACCACCTGAAGCAGTACCCGAACCTTCACGACCTGTTCTGGATGGCGTCCAAGACCGCCGGTGACGCGAAGAAGAGCAACGATGTGACGATTGCCGAGCGTCTGCTCAGCGAAATCGACGCCATCGCCGAGATCTTTTGGGCGACGAAGAAGTAGTCACGGTTCGCCCGTCGTAGTTCTCGAGGGCGACTTCGAGGAGTTGGGCGCGGATTGTCGTCGCGACGGCTTCGGACAGCGAGAAGACGATTCCGTACATGTGCCACGGGCACCGGCTGCACTGTGCGTGTTGGTAGACGGTGTAGGTGGGCATTCCGAGTCCGGGGTCTCTCACAACGCGCCAGCGGCCATCCGTGGTGTGCCATTCGCGTGAACTGACCTGTGTCCAGTACTTCCACCACGGAGACTTCGTCATACAACCTCCCTACACGCCCCCCGATCTACCTGGGGGGTGTGACTTAGCGCAAGGTGAGGTGGTTCGCACACTGCGTGCGCAGGGGGTCGTTCACCAGGAGCGACTCGCCGATGGCCGAACCGCACGTCGCGCAGGCCCGGTACGTGCCGTCACGTAACCGGTCGAGGGCTTCGTCCACCGAGTTCAGTGTTACCTCGAGCTGGCCGACCGCGTCGTCGTCGTTAACCACGTGACGAAGGCTAGCCCCTCATCATCGGACCAATTGCCGGGGGCTGGGGCTAAATTTTGACCGTCCCCGACAGAGGAGTTCTTGTGCGTCATTCGTTCCGGCACATCCTGCCCGCTCTTTCGCTGGCCGCCGCAAGCGTCTTTCTTCCCGTGGCTGGAGTGGCCTCCCCGGCGGGAGCCGACCCGGTAGGCGGTTGCATGTCCAACACGCAAATGATCTCGGCCGCAAGCAGCCTGACTCTCGATGGCGTACCTCTCACGCCCCAGGCGAACCCAAACGTCTTCGCTGATAGCAGCGGCAACTACTTCGGATTGACGTTATGCAACGACACGAGCAACCACGCCTACTACTTCTCAGTGATGGCGACGGTGGCCGATGGCTCGAGTTTCTCCGACCTTGACTCCTCACTGGCCGGTCATTCGTTCGCACTGACGTTCACCGCCAATCCCGGGACCGTTCCCTTGGTCGCTCAGTTATCAGCCCTGGCCCCCGCCGGTCCGCAGGGCCTCGTCATCGACCCCGTCGCGAACACCGTCACCGTGAGGGCCGCGACCCTCGGCTTCTCCGACATTTGGCAGTGCCCCAACACACCCGAAGTCTGCGCCTCCACAATTTCGCAGGCCTCTCACGATCACCTTGTCAACTGGTCTGGTTCTGTGCGGTACCGCACGAACGACCCGAACCCCATGACCAACGGTGGAGCCGGCTTCAGTGACCTACCGGGACTGACCCTCTCGTCGGGCGCCTACTACTTCACAATGGCTGCCTCGTGCCCCACCAACCCGAACGGCGACAAGAGTTTCACCGGACTCCAGATCAACGAGGGTGGCCCCCACTTCATGGCCGATGGCGCCACCCCCAACACCACTGCGCTCCAGGCGTTCATTCCAGCCGAAGCGTTGGCCGAGTGCTTCGGATTGACACCGGGTGCTTTCGCCCTGAGCGCCCAGTTATCGCGCACCGAGTACGGCACGACGACGGCACTCGTCTCTCAGACCAATGCCACGGACGCCACCGCAGCGGGACTGATTTACAACCTCAGTTCCAGTGACGCGGGCGTCACCATCAGTGTTCCGACGGTGACCTTTTCGAAGCCGACGTATCGATTCGGCGCGCGCGGAAAAGTCCTGAGCACCCGCACCATTTCATCGCTAGCCGCATCCCTCCACGTCGCCAAGCCCTCCGGTGGCTCGCTACGCGTGCAAGTTGCCTCGGCATCAACATCAGTCTGCGTGGCCACCACCGTGAAGGTCTTCGCCTTCAATCGCGGATCGTGTCGCTTTACCGTCGTGGCCCGTGCCAAGGGTGGTGCAATCACGCGCCGCGCGTCGGGCACCTTCACGCAACGCTGAGCTTTCCGACCGCCGACCACTGCCCGGTACGATGTCCGGTGGGCCGCTAGCTCATCGGGAAGAGCAGGAGACTTTTAATCTCAAGGTGCCGGGATCGAGACCCGGGCGGCCCACCAGTTCCCTGCCGCCGATGGGCGCGAATCGCCCACCGGTGGCTGGACACGAGTTAGCAGCCAGATCGGAAGAGCACACGTCTGAACTCCCAGTCACGTGGCCTTATCTCGTATGCCG
>CAXBRI010000125.1:0-4215 GCA_963978125.1 uncultured bacterium
CGACTGAGAACCCAATCCCCGATGTTGTTGGGCCAATACTCCAGCTACCATAAGTAAGACCGGCGGTAGTTTCAATAGAACCAACAACCCGAATCCCTGGTGATCGCGCACCGCATCTCGACCATCGCCCTCGCCTCGCGTGTGCTGGTCCTCGACGAAGGCCGCATCGTGGCCACGGGAACCCACGAGGAACTCCTCGCCTCGTCCCCGCTATACGGCGACATCCTCGCCCAGACCGTGACCGAGACACCGTGAGTTGGGGCGGCGGATTTGGTGGCGGGCACCCCGGTGGTGGCTTCGGCGGCGGCACCCAGCAGTCGATGGCCAGCGGACTGCCCTTTGGCGGAATCCCGACCGAACTCCACGCGCTGGCCGAGAAGATTCTCGCCACCGAACCCGAGCACACACCCTCGGACATCCAGTTCTCCCAGATTCCCAGCCCCGCCGAACGTCGCCGCCTGAGCCTGCCCCAGTTGATCCGCCCTTACGCCGGCTGGGTCGCGGCCGCCTCGCTCTTTGTGGTGTTGATCAGCCTGTTCCAGCAGGCCGGCCCCAAGATCACCGAATACGCCATCAACAACGGCATGGTTCCGGGTCACCACAACCTCCGGGTTGTCGCCGTGAGTGCCGTGGTCTACCTCGTGGTGGCCGCACTCGGTGGCTATTTCATGCGCGTCCAGACTCGCAGCACGGGACGACTCGCCTCGCGGGTGATGCGCGACCTGCGCGTGCGGGTCTTCACGCACCTCCAGCGTCTCGGCCTCGACTTCTTCACCGACGAGAAGGTCGGCGTGCTCATCAGCCGCATGACCAGCGATATTGAGAATCTCCAGGTTCTCCTCCAAGACGGCATCAGTCAGTTCGCCCTGCAGGGCCTCACCATGGTCGTGATCACCGTGGTGCTCTTCACCACCAACGTCACCCTGGCCACCTGGACCGTGGTGCTCATCATCCCGTTGCTCTTCGCCTTCACCGTCTGGTTCCACATCGCCTCGGAGAAGGGTTACCTGCTCAGCCGCGACCGGATAGCCAACGTGCTGGCCGACCTCTCCGAGTCCCTCTACGGCATCCGCGTGGTGACGGCCAACAACCGTCAGCGCCGCAACATCCGTAACCACCGCCACGTGGTCGGCGCCTACCGTGACGCCAACAACTACACGGGACGGGCCAACGCCATCTACGGACCGGCCACCCTGGCAATCGGCATCCTCGGCCAGGGCCTGCTGCTGGGCATCGGTGGCCACCTCGTGCTTCAACACCGACTGAGCCCCGGCGCCCTCGTCGTCTTCTTCCTCTACCTCAACCGTTTCTTCCAGCCCATCCAGTTGCTGGTCCAGCAGTACAACTCACTCCAGCAGGGCCGCTCCTCGATCATCCGCCTGCGCGAACTGCTCGAGACCGCTCCGAGCGTCGACGAAAAGCCCGACGCCGCAGTGCTCGGCCCGGTGAAGGGTCGTCTCACCTTCGAAGACGTCGCCTTCGGGTACGACTCCGCGCGGCCCGTCCTGACCCACGTCAACCTCGAGATCGCCCCGGGCGAATCGGTGGCCTTCGTCGGCCCGACGGGCGCGGGCAAGTCCACACTCGCCAAGTTGGCCAACCGCTTCTACGACCCGACGGCCGGACGGGTGCTCATCGACGGGGTCGACCTGCGTGATGTGACACTGCGCAGCCTGCGCTCACAACTGGGTGTCGTCCCCCAGGAACCCTTCCTCTTCGCCGGGACCATCCGCACCAATCTGCGATTCGGCCGGCCCGAGGCCACCGAAACCGAACTCGAAGAGGCCGTCGAGGTGGTGGGACTGAGCGATCTCGTCGAGCGCCTGCCCAAGGGCCTCGACACCGTCATCCACGAGCGCGGCCAGACCCTGTCGGCCGGCGAACGCCAGCTCCTCGCTCTCGCCCGGGCCTTCCTCGCGCGTCCGCGACTTCTCATTCTCGACGAGGCGACGTCGTCACTCGATCTTCAGAGCGAGACCGTGATTGAGCGCGCCCTGGACCGCATCCTCGAGGGCCGCACCGCGATCCTCATCGCCCACCGACTCACGACGGCCCAGCGGGCCGACCGCATCGTGGTCGTCAGCGACGGCGGCATCGTCGAGGTGGGTACCCCTTCCGAACTGATTTCGGATGGCGGCCACTACAGCCGCATGCACGACGCGTGGCTGGCCTCGGGCGGCCGCGACGCGACTCGCTAACTACATCATCGAGCGGATCTGCTCGATAAGCGAGGCCGGCGTCTGGCCGGCCTGGGGCAGCGGGTGGACCTGCAGGTGCGTCACGCCCGACTCCTTGAAAGCGGCAATGCGCTCGGCGACGTAGGAGGCCGGTCCGCACAGTGAGGTCAGTTCGCAGAACTCCTCGGGGACGGCCGCTTCGGCCTCCTTCTTCTTGCCCGAGAGGTAGAGGTCCTGAATGATCTCGGCCTCTTTCTCGTAGCCGTAGCGCACGGCGAGCTCGTTGTAGAAGTTCTTGCCCTTGGCGCCCATGCCACCGACGTAGAGGGCGATCATCGAACGCTGCAGGTTGCGCAGGTTCGTGATCTCCTCGCCCTCACCGATGGCCAGGAGGCCACCGGCGGTGATCATCATCTCGCCGAGCGAGGCGTCGCGCTTGGCCTTACCGGCCGCCAGCGAGCCACCCCAGACGTTTTGGGCGCGCTCGGGGATGTAGAGAATCGGAATCCAACCGTTGGCGAGTTCGGCCGTCATCTCGACGTTCTTCTCGCCCAGCGAGGCGACCCAGATCGGAATGTTCGAACGAACGGGGTGGTTGATCATCTTGAGCGGCTTGCCCAGTCCCGTGCCCTTCTCGGCGGGCAGGGGCAGCTGGTAGTTCTTGCCCTGGTGGACGACGGGCTTTTCACGGGCCCAGACCTGACGGCAGATGTCCATGATTTCGCGGGTGCGACCGATGGGCGCGTCGAAGGGCACGCCGTGGAAGCCCTCGATGACCTGGGGCCCCGACGAGCCCAGTCCCAGGTGGAAACGACCGTCGGACAGCGCGTCGATACCGGCGGCCGTCATGGCAATCAGCGTGGGCGTACGGGTGTAGATGGGCATGATGGCCGAGCCGATCTCGACGCGCGAGGTGGTGGCCGCGAGGTAACCCATCATCGACGGGCTGTCGAAGGAGTAGAGCTCGGCCACCCAAATCAGGTCCAGTCCGGCACTCTCCATGTCGCGCACGGAATTGGCCGTTTCCTTGAAACTGGCCGAGTAACTGAGCATCGTCGAAATCTTCACGGGTCCTCCTGGGCGAAAGCCCCACGGTAGCGCAGACCGAGGGAACGACCCCCTACTCTGGGGACGACGTCTACATATTGAGGTGACAACGTGGTCAACTCGTCACTGGTCCCGACCGACCGGCCCTTCAATCCCTGGGAGCGTGTCGTCGCCCTCATCGAAGAGGCTGGACACCTGCTGAATCTCGACGACGGCATGGTGCGCCGCATCGTCGCCCCCGAGCGCTCCCTCGAGGTCGCCGTGCCCGTGCGCCTCGATTCGGGCGAGGTGCAGGTCTTCACCGGCTGGCGCATCCAACACGACACCTCGCGCGGGCCGGGCAAGGGTGGCATCCGCTTTCACCCCAGCGTGAACCACGACGAGATCGCGGCCCTGGCCGCCGACATGTCTATCAAGACGGCCGTGGTGAACATCCCCTACGGCGGGGCCAAGGGCGGCGTGCGCGTCGACCCGACGGCGCTGTCGCGCGGCGAGCTCGAGCGGCTCACCCGTCGGTACGCCTTCGCCATCGCCCCGACCATCGGACCCGACCGCGACATTCCGGCCCCCGACATCAACACGGACGCCCAGGTGATGAGTTGGATCATGGACACCGTCTCGATGCTCCACGGTCACGCCACCTTCGGGGTCGTGACCGGCAAACCCCTGGCGATTGGCGGCACCCTGGGACACGCCGGGGCCACGTCGCTCGGAGTGACCATCTGCGCTCTGTCGTTACTGAAGAACCTGGACCGACCCATCGATGACGCGCGCGTCATCATTCAGGGGTACGGAAAAGTCGGGGCGCCCCTCGTCGAGTTCCTCACGCGACGGGGCCTCAAGGTGGTGGGCGTGGCCGACGTGAAGGGCGCCATTCACGCCCCCGGCGGCATCGACCCCACTCAGTTGGCCGAACACTTCGGCTAGATCGGAAGAGCACACGTTTGAACTCCAGTCACGTGGCCTTATCTCGTATGCCGTCTTCTGCTTG
>CAXBRI010000126.1:0-4201 GCA_963978125.1 uncultured bacterium
GGAATCGGTGGATCCGAACGGGCGATGCCGAAGGGATCCAAGATGATTCGACCAACGCGAATCACGGTCGTGGTGGGCACTCCGGTGCAGCCCCCCGTCACGCAGGGGAGAATTCCACGTTCGGTGGTGGCCGCCAAGAGCGAGGAATTGCGCTTGAATCTAGAAGCCGCGTACCACGCAAGCCTCTCCGCGAACTAACGCTCGCGCCACCAAGTGCCGAAGACCACGCGGGCGTAACGGAAGCCGAAGAGCCAGTTCTTGCCCTTTTTCGTCTCACCGGATTGACGGGGGTGCCAGACCGTTGGCACTTCGCTCGCACGCCACCCACGCTTAAGGCAGGTAATCAGAAGCTCCGCCGTCTGATACTGCTGCTGCTGAAGCCGATCGACCACGTCGGCCAGCATCGATACCCTGAGCGCCCGGTATCCCGTCGACGTATCGGTGAGTTTGGAGCCGGTCATCCTGTTCATGATGAACGAGAAGAACCTCACTCCGGCCTTACGAACCACGTCTGACGTTTCGTCGACACCGAGAACGCGGCTGGCTACAACGAAATCGCTGTTATCGCTGAGTAGCGGAGCAAGGACTGTTGGTATCTCCGCGGGATCATTCTGACCGTCGGCATCGAGCGTCACCACATATTTGGCGCCACGGGTGATGCAGAATCGGTAGGTGACCTGAAGTGCAACGCCGTGGCCCAGGTTGACCGGGAATTCGATCACACACACTCCGGGAAACGAACGCGCAATTTCGGCCGTTCGGTCATCCCCACCATCAACCACCACCAGCGTGGTGTAGGAAGCCCCATCAATAGACGAAGGCATCTTTGCGAGGACGTCGCCGATATTGCCTTCTTCCTCATAGGCGCAAATGGAAGCGACAATCGCCTCGGGGGCGAAATTCGGGTGTTCAGCCTCAAATCGGTCCAGGGCCTGCTTGATTGCGTACTCCCTGAGCTTCTGGGAGCGCCGAGCTTCTAGGTCAACCTTTGCCACGCATACTCCTAAATCGTCCGGGCCCGAGAGAAGACATCCACCACCATGGGTTCGAAGTGCTCCAGCGGATATGACTCAAATCCGGGATCAAACGCCTTCTGGTCCCACTCGTCCGCGAACTTCTCGGCCAGGGAATACCACGGCTGACCAACATGATTTTCCCGCAGATTCGGGTTCATTCCGAGGTGCTCGTAGTACCACTTTCCCTGAAAGTCCTGGTGATACGCAACCATGCAATACACCTCTTCACGGACGTAGGGGCGGAGAATCTCGGCGGCAATCTTCGGGTGATTGGGTACCGAAATAAGCTTGCCGACGTCGTGGAGAAGCGATGCAACGATGACCTCTTGGTCCGCTCCGGCTTGCTCGGCCCGCGTGGCGGTCTGCAGAGCGTGTTCCATCTGATCAACGCTGAATCCGTCCGTAATAGCAGAGAGCCCTTTGATCATTTCGAGAATCTGCTTCGCTACCCGGGGCTGGGCGGAGACGGTTTCCTGTGCGATGTTCATCCACTGTTCTCGGGTGGAAACATCCATGCTGGGAAAGGAATCCATGTGACCACTCTATCGCCCGAATTTGCGCGATTTGGCTATGAGACGGCCAGAACCTCCGCCGCGGTCAGAAGTCGGTCTGTGTCACCGTCGAAACCTGAAGCAATCGGAGCGACCAGCATCGCATCCAATGTCGCGGCCAGAGATCGTAGGAGCTCGCGAAGTTCTGGAGGGGGAGGGAAGTACTCATCTTCGACTGTCACGGACGCAACTTCGACACCGTTCACCGGCGACAGTGTCGCGATGACCTCGGAGACGAGGCTCTCAGGAGCTGATGCACCCGCAGTTACCGCAACTACTCCCTGTAGATCACCCGGCAGTTCTTCTGCGCCGTTGACGCGCAAGACCCGTGGACAGCCCGCGCTCGACGCCACCTTGGTCAATGCAACGGTGTTCGAAGAATTTGCAGAACCAATCACGACAACCACGTCGGCGGTGGACGCAACCGCCCGAAGAGCGGCCTGGCGATTTGTGGTTGCGAAACACAGATCGCTTCGTCCCGGCATCCAGATATCTGGAAATACCTTCTCGGCGTGCTCTCGGAGATGCTGCCACTCGTCAAGGCTCAGCGTCGTCTGGCTCAGCAGGGCGAATGGTCCCTCTTCGTGCGTTAACGCGTCGATATCCGCCGTGGTCTCAATCAAATGGACAGCCTCCGGTGCAACCGCCATCGTTCCAACGGCTTCTTCATGCCCCTGGTGCCCCACGTACAGCACCGTGTAGCCCTTTCGCGCTCGTACCTTGAGTTCGTGGTGCACTTTTGTGACCAGGGGGCAGACGGCGTCGATAACCGTCCCACCGGAGCTCTTGGCGGCGTCGATAACTGACGGCGGGGATCCATGAGCACTCAACATGACCGGCCAACCTGGAGGCACGGTTGACACGTCATCCACGAACACGACCCCGCGACTCCGGAAATGGTCAACGACAAACTGGTTATGGACGATCTCGTGGTAGCAGTACACCGGCGGGTCAAAAATGCGAATCATCCAATCGAGAGCTTTGATGGCCTTCTCAACGCCGGCGCAAAAACCTCTCGGCTCGGCTAGGACGACTTTGTTAACAGACACGATTCCAGCCTACTTTTGGGATGGTCTAGACCGTCGTAGGCTGTGTGCATGTCTAGGCCGATTGTTTCCGGTGTTTCGGCTGACTCGCCAGCCGAAAGGCACGGCATTTTTCCCGGTGACGCGATTGTTGCCATCAACGGCCGAGCACCGACGGACATCATCGAGTACCAACAGTTCATCGATGGACCCGTCGTGAAACTGGATGTCGAGCGCGGCGATCCTCCCCAAGCAATTGAGATTGTTGTTCACAAATCCGAGGGCCAGCCGCTTGGAATATCAATCGATTCCGCTGTTTTCGACAGGATTAGAACGTGCGACAATCACTGTTCGTTTTGCTTTATCTATCAGCTCCCAAAAGGACTTCGTAAGTCGCTCTACGTGAAGGACGACGACTTCCGCTTGTCCTTTCTCTACGGGAACTACACCACGTTGACACGGTTCACGGAGTTCGACTTTGAAAGGGTCGTGGACGAGCGCCTATCGCCGCTGTACGTCTCTATCCACGTTACAAATCCTCGTATTCGGGCGGAAATGCTCCGCAACCCTCGGGGATCGACAAGTTTGCGCTGGTTGAGGGAGTTCCTGAAGCGCGGAATATCCGTTCATGGCCAGATTGTGGCCTGTCCGGGGGTGAATGATGGCGTGGTTCTTCGGGAGACTCTTCTCGATGTGGTGACGGCTTACCCTGAGTTGGCCTCCGTAGCTGTTGTACCCGTGGGCGTCAGTGCATTCAACGGCGAATCAACGATGCGACCTTTCACAGCCCAAGAGGCCGTTCATGCCCTTCGAATCGTTGAAGAAGTGCAGAACGTCTGCCGAATAACTCTTGGGCGACCTCTCGTGTATGCGTCGGACGAAATGTACGTGATCGCTGGACACGAGTTGCCTGAAGCGAGCCAATACGAAAGTTTTGATGAGGCTGAAAATGGGATCGGTATGGTCGCAGCCTTCAGGCAGAGTTTCTCCCAGAGATTGGCTATGAGTTCCTTGGGTACGGGATTTTTTCAGTCCGTTGATGGAGCTCCGGCTCTGATGTACCGAGCTCCGAGACTTTCTGACATCGCCCCCAACGCCAATTGGGCGGGAAATGTCGTCATTCTCACGGGTGAATACGCAGCCCCAATTCTCTCAAACCTTATTGAGGAGGCCGGTTTCAAGGCCGAGGTCCGAGGAGTGGCCAATACGTTCTTCGGCGGCAACATCAAAGTTGCGGGCCTGATGACGGGTTCGGACATCAATCGGGAACTGGCCACCATCGAACAGGCCACCAATGTTCTCATCCCTGACGTGTGCTTGTCCGAAGGAAGATTTTTGGATGGACTCACGCTCGCTGACTTGAATCGACCGGTGACGGTGGTTCCAACAACTGGAATTGCGTTGCGAGAAGCCCTCGAATCTATTGAAGAATTGGTCCAGTCATGAGCAGCAAGCCTCAGGTAGTAGTCGCGGGTCGACCTAATGTCGGAAAAAGTTCGCTAGTCAATCGCCTAACTGGTCGGCGGGTGGCAGTGGTCGAAGAGTTACGTGGAGTGACACGTGACCGCAAGTCGGTCGAGGTGGACTGGCGAGGAAGGGTTTTTGATCT
>CAXBRI010000127.1:0-4194 GCA_963978125.1 uncultured bacterium
CAGGAGTTTCGGAGCGAGTTCGTCGTCGACGTTCAAGAAGAACTGGTGGAAGGCGAAGGGTGACGTGCGCTGCGGGTCGAGCCACACCCGGTCGTTACCCGACTCGGACTTGCCGAACTTCTGGCCGTCGCTGCGCGTGATGAGCGGCGACGTGAGTCCGAACGCCGCGTGGCCAGTCTCTTTGCGCACCAGCTCGGCGCCGGCGGTGATATTGCCCCACTGGTCGGACCCTCCCAACTGCAAGGTGCAACCGTGGTCGAGGTGCAGGCGCAAAAAGTCGTAAGCCTGGAGCAGCATGTAGGAGAATTCGGTGTAGGAGATGCCCACGTCTTCGCGCTCGAGCCGACTGCGCACCGACTCCTTGGCAATCATCTGGTTGACCGTGAAGTGCTTGCCGACGTCGCGCAGGAAGTCGGTCAGGGAAATAGTGGTGAGCCAGTCGGCGTTATCGAGCAGCAGAGCGCGACTCGCACCTGCCGACGGGGAAAAGTCGAGGAAGCGACCCAACTGAGCGCTGATTCCCTCGAGGTTGGCGGCCAACTGGTCCTTGGTCAGCAGCGCCCGTTCCGCCGCCTTGAAACTCGGGTCGCCGATGAGGCCCGTTCCACCGCCCGCGAGGGCGATGGGCCGGTTACCAGCCTCTTGAAGTCGTCGGAGGTTGCACAGTTGCAACAAGTTGCCGATGTGCAATGACGACGCCGTGGGGTCGAAGCCGATGTACGCGGTGACCCCGCCCACGCTCAACTGATCAAGGATTGCCGGGTCGGTCGCCTGGTAGACGAGGCCGCGGAACTTCCAGTCGTCAGCGAGGCGCACGCCCTCATCCTACGAGAGTCACAAGGGGGCGGAGCCCGATGGGAGGTGAGTCTGGATGAACACCACCAGCGAGTGCCACCACCCCGTAGCCTCGCACACCCCGACCACGATCAGCATGAGTCCACCGACCTGCCCGATGCGCTTCTGGTGTCGCCGTAGCCAACTCGACGTGCCGGCGAGCCACTCGGCCGCTAGGGCCGCAAACACGAAGGGGATGCCGAGGCCTAAGCAGTAAAAGAGTGACAGCACCGAGCCCCGGAACGCACTGGCGCCGGTCGAGGACGACAGCAACAAAATGGACGACAACGTCGGGCCAATGCACGGGGTCCAGCCCACCGCGAACAGAACGCCCAACACGAAGGCCCCCGCGACACTGGCCCGGGGAAGCCAATGCACCCGCTTTTCGCGGTTGAGCCACCGACTCGGCCACCAGCCGCCAAAGAAGAGTCCCATCAACACCGTCACCCCTCCAAAGGCGATTTCGAGGGGCCGCTGGTGTGTGCGCACCGACTGTCCGAAGTACCCGAACAGCGCGCCAAGCGAGACGAAGAAGACGGAGAAGCCAAGCACGAAGGCCACGGAACCGGCGAGAGCCCGGCCCCGGCCACCACGTCGACCGAGCGACCCGCTCGCACCACCCAAGAAGGCGAGGTATCCCGGAAGTAGCGGCAACACGCATGGCGAGGCGAACGAGACGAAACCAGCGGCCAGCGCCACGGGGATCGCCGCCAGTAGCGATGCGGGCAACGTCGCAATCACGTCAGAGCCGCCCGGGCCGCGGCGATGCAGATCTGATTGAGTTCGTCGTGCACGGCCACGTTTTCACGCCGGTCACCCATCGCGGCGACAATCACCGTGAGGCCACGACGACCCAGTGCGCCATCGAGGGCGACGCGCAGCGACTCTTCGTCGTGAACCGTGAGGGCCTCGTGACCAAACCCCCTCGCCACGGATTCAATGTCCACGTCGCGGGGAGTACCGAACAGTTCCTCGAAACGATCGTGGTCGAGCGCCGTCGCTTGGGGCAGAAAATTGAAAATCGCACCACCTCGGTTGTCACTGACCACGAGGGCGACACTGGTATCGAGCCCCCGGACGCCCTCCACCAGGCCCGACACATCGTGCAAGAAGGTGAGATCGCCGACGTATCCGATGGTCGGCCCACCGGTCGCCACGCCCATCACGGTGGAGACAACACCATCAATACCGTTCACGCCGCGATTCGAATGGGTCGTCGTCGTGCGCGGTGCGCCCCACCACTCCACATCGCGAACCGGCATCGACGAGCCCACCACGAGCGAGGCGCCGTGCCGCGACGCGGCGTCCACCGTCGCGCGCGCCACGACCGGTTCGTTCCATTTCCCCTCGAGGTGGGACGAAGCGGCCCGTGCGGCGGCCTCTGATACCCGAGCCCACAGCGCGGCGTACTCCGACTCACCGGCGAGTGACGGGGATTCGTGGTCGGGAGCACCGGGCACCACCCGAGACACCACGCGTTCGGGGTCGGCCACGAAACCCGCGCCGTCGAGCCCCACCACTTCGGAACCCCACGTGCGCAGTCGCTCACCCAGCACTTTCGACGCGGGCAGGCCGCCGAGGCGCACCACGAGATCCGGCCGCAGCGCGGTGGCGAGGTCGACGTCGCGCAGCACCGCGTCGAAGTGAGCGGTGGTCCCCTGTGCCGTCACGTCACCGAGCACGACCCAGTGGCTCGCCCTTGCACGTCGCACCATGTCGGGAGTAGCCCCCGCGCCCACCACGCAGAGAACCCGGCGACCCCCCACGGCGAGGTCCGCTCGCTCAGGGTGAGTGGCCACGGTCGGTTGCCACGGTCGGTTGCCGTCGCGTCCCTCGGGAAGCTCATCGGGCTCGCCCACCAGCGGTTCGTCGAATGCGGCGTTGAGGTGGACCGGCCCCGCGAAATGCGTCACGCCCTGGGCGGCGGCCCACAGCCGGTTTGCCAACTCACGCCAATGGGCCGAGTGTTCCATCTGGGGCACGCCGGGGTCCTCGTAGTCACGCACCATCGGACCGAAGAGTTCACGCTGATCAATCGTCTGCGGGGCTCCGACTCCCCGCAATCGAGCGGGCCGGTCGGCCGTCACGATGAGCAGCGGCACGAAGGCCTGGTCGGCTTCGGCCACGCAGGCGTGAAGTTCGGCGGCGGCCGTGCCACTCGTGACCACCACCGCCACGGGGCGACCCGTGGCGCGAGCCACTCCCAGTGCGAAGAATCCCGCGGAGCGTTCGTCCAGGCGCACGTGCAGACGTACCCCCGCGCGGGCGGCGGCCAAGGCCAAGGGGGTCGAGCGCGAGCCGGGGCAGATCACGACGTCGGTGAGTCCCGAACGCGTCCACTCGTCGAACAGAGTGGCGCAGAACGTCGCCTGGACCCGGGGGTCGCTCGGTACGCTCATGGACAATGTCACTCCTCGGGCTACACGGCGACGTTGCGTCACCGAGAACGCTGCTGTGGCTGCACGGTTTCACCCAAACACGCCACTCCGCGTCAGTTCTGCGTTCCATTCTGGCAGTCCAGGCCTCCGTCGTGACCGTCGACCTACCGGGCCATGGCGAGAACGCGCACATCGACCTGAATCTGGAACATACGGCCGACGAAATTGCCGCGGCCCTGCCCGACCAACCGATGGTGGTCGGTGGTTATTCGCTCGGCGGCCGGGTGGCGTTGCACTTGGCCCTCGCCCACCCCAACCGTGTGCGCTCGCTCGTCCTTCTGGGAGCCACCCGAGGTATTGAAAACGATGACGAACGCGCGCAACGGCGCCACCGTGACGAGGCCCTCGCCGACCACGCCGAACAGATCGGCATCGACCCCTTCTTGGATGAGTGGTTGGCCCAACCCATGTTCGACCGCGTGGGTGACGACGCGGCCGAACGCGCCACTCGATCCCGTGACGTTCACGGCCTCGCCCGATCGCTGCGTCACATGGGCACCGGAACTCAGAGGTGGCTCGGTGAGGAGATTGCCTCGTTGGCGATGCCCGTGTGGGCCCTCGCCGGGGAGCACGACAAGAAATTCCTCCGTGAAGCACGCGCCATCGCGGCGCGGGCCCCCTCGGCCGAATGGCGATCCGTCCCCGGCGCTGCTCACGCCGCTCACCTGGAGAATCCCGAGTGGGTCGCGTCCGTTATCGGCGAAGCACTACGGGTGAATCAGTAGCCATAACCCGGCCACGGTGCCCAGAGCCAGTTGGGCTCGCGCACTGTCGCGCAGCATCGGGAGCAACGCCCGTCCGGCGGCGTCCGACAGGGCCCGACGAAGGACCGGAAAGTAGACCACGAGCGCCACGAGGCCAACCCACGGAAGATTGGCTCCCACAAAACTCACGGCGGTGACCGCGACGAAGAAGATAGGCA
>CAXBRI010000128.1:0-4188 GCA_963978125.1 uncultured bacterium
CAACACGAAGGTCATCTTCGCCTCCGCCGGCTCGTTCATGCACCTGGTCATGGCCTTCGTGTTGGCCTGGTCGTCGCTGACGTTCATTGGGCGTCCCGCGGCCGACCACATCGTGGTGAGCCACCTCAGTCGTTTCGATCACGTGGCCGCCTCGCAGGTACCCGCCGTTGCCGCGGGCGTGCGCGTCGGTGACCGGCTCTACGCCGTCGACGGGCAGGTGATCACGTCGAGCACCCAACTGGTCGGCTTGATTTCGCGCGACCTGGCGAAGGGCACCACCCGGCTGACCGTGGAGCGAGACGGCTGGCGTCTGACGCTGCGGTCCCGCGTCGAGGACGGGTGCCACCTGTCGGTCGACGGTCAGGTGCTTGAGACAAAGTGTGGCGTGCGGGGCTTCATCGGCGTCGGCCTCGACAATGCGGTGGTGGCGAGTTCGCCCTGGGTCGCGGTCGGGGGCGCACTCTCACTGGTGGCCGACAACGTGACGGCGGCGGCGCACGGTGTGGTGCAGGTGTTCTCGCCCCGACAGTTCGCGAGTCTCTATCACCAGGTGACCTCCACGAAGGCCGCGAACGATCCGAACAACCAACTGCACCGTCCCGAGTCGCTGGTGGGGGTGGTGCGCCTCGCGGTGCAGGGCACCCAGGCCGACGGAGTGCGGGTGATGCTCGACCTGCTGGTGACCGTGAACATCTTCGTGGGTCTCGTCAACATGTTGCCGCTGCTGCCCCTCGACGGCGGATACGTGGCCCTCGCGACATACGAGCGGATTCGTTCACGAAAGGGACGTGCGCCTTATCGCGCCGATGTCTCGCGTCTCAACCCGTTGATTCTCGCGGTGGTTCTCATCTTGCTGGCGCTCTTGGCCGGCACGCTCTACCTCGATATCGCCCACCCCATCACGAACCCCTTCCACTGAGCGTCTGAGTGCCCCGCCGGTCACGGCAGAATGGGCGGGTGGATGTCACCGCGTCGCCTCTGAGCCCCCGTCGTCCGACGCGGAAAATTCAACTCGGCTCGGTGGCGGTCGGGGGAGACGCCCCCATCACCGTCCAATCCATGACCACGACCAAGACGGCCGACGTTGAGGGCACCCTCACCCAGATCTACGACCTCGCAGCGGCCGGAGCCGACATCGTGCGCTGCACCTGCAACGAGCGCGCCGCGGCCGAGGGTCTCGCGCAGATCGTGCCGCGCAGTCCCGTGCCCATCGTCGCCGACATTCACTTCCACGTGGAGATGGCACTGGCCGCGCTCGAAGCGGGCGTGCACGGACTGCGTCTCAACCCGGGCAACCTGCGCAAGCCCGAAGAGATCAAACTCGTGGCCTCGGAGGCCCGCGACCGTGGAGTACCCATTCGCATCGGCGTGAACGCCGGTTCGCTCCACCCCGACCTGTACGAACGCTTCGGCGGGGCCACGCCCGAAGCCCTCGTCGAGTCGGCCCGTATGGAGCTCGCCTACTTCGAAGAGGTCGGCTTCGACGACGTCAAGATCTCGGTGAAGGCATCCTCGGTGCCCACCATGATCAACGCCTACCGTCTGGCCTCGGAGACCTTCGACCACCCGTTACACCTCGGCGTGACCGAGGCCGGTCCGCTGCCCGGCGGGCTGTTAAAGGCAACGGCCGGCATCGCCACACTGCTCGCCGAGGGCATCGGCGACACCATTCGCTACTCGCTCACCGCCGATCCGGTCGAGGAAGCCCGCGCCGGTCGCCAGTTGCTCGAGGCGATGGGGCTGCGCGAACGAAAGGGACTTGACCTCATCGCGTGTCCGAGTTGTGGCCGCAGCGAGGTCGACGTCATCAAGGTGGCCAACGACGCCCAGGCCGCGTTGAGCGAACTCAACATCCCGTTGCAGGTGGCCGTGATGGGCTGCGTGGTCAACGGTCCGGGCGAGGCCCGTCACGCCGACCTCGGCATCGCGGCCGGACGCAAGCGGGGCCACCTTTTCATCCAGGGCCAGATCGTGCGCGTGGTGCCCGAGGACGAGATGGTTCAGGCCCTCGTTGATGAGGCCCGCAAGATCATGGACGAGGGCATCGAGGCCCGACTGGCCGCGCGTGACCAGAAGGCCGAGGACGAAGCGGCCGCCGACCGGGCCACGTTGCTCGAGGTGAAGGGTTCCGACGCCAACGACGCCACGTCGCGCATCGATCGCATCCGTCGCCGCGTCGACGAATAGCGCTTCGCTAGGCTGAACGCCACTGTTGACGCGAAGGAGCGCCGTGGCATCCGTGCTGACCCCCCAGGCCGAGGATTTCCCCCGCTGGTACCAAGACGTGGTCGCCAAGGCCGAGATGGCCGACAACGGGCCGGTGCGCGGCACGATGGTGATCCGTCCCTTCGGGTACGCCATCTGGGAGGCCATGGTCGCCGAGATGGATCGGCGCATCAAGGCGACCGGCGCGCAGAACGCCTACTTCCCGTTGTTCATACCTGAGAGCTACCTCAAGCGCGAGGCGCAGCACGTCGAGGGATTCTCGCCCGAGCTCGCCGTCGTGACCCACGCCGGCGGTGAAGAGTTGGCCGAACCGGTGGTGGTGCGTCCCACCTCGGAAACCGTCATCGGTGAGTACATGGCCAAGTGGGTCCAGAGCTACCGCGACCTGCCGTTGCTGCTCAACCAGTGGGCCAACGTCGTGCGCTGGGAGCTTCGGACCCGACTCTTCCTGCGCAGCTCGGAATTCATCTGGCAGGAGGGCCACACGGCGCACGCGACCTACGAGGATGCCCACGACTACGCCGTGGGTATCCACCACCACGTGTACAACGACTTCTTGCGCACCGTGTTGGCCGTGCCGACCTACCTCGGCATCAAACCGCCGTCGGAGCGCTTCGCCGGGGCCATCAACTCAATGACCTGCGAGGGCATGATGCGCGACGGCAAGGCGCTGCAGATGGCCACCAGTCACGAACTCGGGCAGAACTTCGCTGAGGCTTTCAACATCCGCTACCAGAGCGAAGCCGGTCAAGAGGCAACCTGCTGGACGACGTCGTGGGGTGCCTCGACGCGCATGATCGGCGGACTCATCATGTGCCACGGCGACGACAACGGTCTCGTGCTGCCACCGGCGGTCGCACCCACCGAGGTGGTCGTGATGGCCGTTCGTGACGACGAGGACGTCAACCGGGCCGCTTCCCAGATTGCCGACGGTCTACGAGCCGCCGGGCGACGCGCGACCCTCGACCAGGGCCGTGGCAGTTTCGGACGGCGCGTCACCGACTGGGAGATCAAGGGCGTGCCGCTGCGCGTCGAAGTGGGCCCGCGCGACCTGGCTACGCCCAGGACGCGCTCGGCGATGTGGTGTTCGTCGACTTGCCGGCCCTGTCATCGTCCGTGGCGGCCGGGGCCGTGGTGGGAGAGGTGGAATCCACCAAGTCGGTCTCCGAGATTTACGCCCCCGTGGGCGGGGTCGTCACGGCCGTCAACGAGGCCCTGTCGGGTTCGCCCGAGCTGGTGAACTCCGACCCCTACGGCGAGGGATGGATATGTGAAATCACCGTCGAATCGGCCGCCGCGCTGGACGGATTGCTCGACGCCGACGGCTACGCCGCCCTGACCTCGCACTAGGGCGATGCACTGCCGGCGCTGCGGCGAGATTCTGAACGCCAACGCGAATTTTTGTTGGTCGTGTGGGGCGGCGCAAGTGTCGGGAGATTCGCCCGAAACTGTTGCCGTTCCGGTGGTGAGCGCCACCGACACCGGTTCGGTGGCCCCGGTCGCCCCCGCCGGGAGCCACGAGGACGAGCTTGTGGTTGCGTCGGGCCCCGAAGCCGGTCTACGGTTTCCGCTGGTTGATGACGTGACCTACGTCGGTCGCCATGATGAATGTCAGGTGCTGCTGGACGACGTCTCCGTCTCGCGGCGTCATGCCGTTTTGACCCGGACGGCGTCGGGTCGCATCACCGTGCGTGATCTCAACTCGTTGAACGGTACCTACGTCAACGGCGCACGCGTCGAAGAGGTCGCGTTGAGGTCCGGCGATGACCTGCAGATCGGAAAGTACAAACTTGTCTTTTGGGCCCGTCCCTCGTGAGTGGTAAGTTGCCACCCATGCGAATCGGCGAAGTGCACAGAATCCTTCGCTCCGAATTCCCCGACATCGAACTTTCGACCATCCGCTACTACGAAGACCAGGGGCTGGTAAAGCCGGCCCGTACGAAGAGTGGATACCGGCAGTAC
>CAXBRI010000129.1:0-4177 GCA_963978125.1 uncultured bacterium
GGACAATGGAATGGGCCTCTACAGCAAAATCGGACACGGAGGCCAGCCTAGGGGAGTCAGCCGTCGGAGAAATGCGAGATGGGGCGGGTACCGTGGCGGCGTGGCGATATCCCCCGACGAGATTGCGCAGGTGCGCGCGGCGACCGACATTGTCGCTCTGGTCTCCGAGCAGGTCGCCCTGAAGCGTTCGGGCCGGACGTGGGTGGGTCTTTGTCCCTTCCATTCGGAGAAGACGCCGTCGTTCAACGTTCGCCCCGATACCGGCCGGTACCTCTGTTTCGGTTGCCAAATGGGTGGCGATGCCATCAGCTGGATTCGTGAGACCCAGCGACTGGAGTTCATCGATGCCGTGCGCCTGCTCGCCGAGCGTGCGGGCATCACGCTGCACGAAGACGCCAACAGCGGCCCCGCGAAAAAGGAACGTCAGGAGTTCCTCGACGCCATGGCCCACGCCGTTGACTGGTACCACGAACAACTGCTGACCGCCCCGGGAGCACGAGCCGCCCGTGAGTATCTGAAGTCGCGCGGCATCAACGGCGAAGTCGCACGGCGCTTCAAACTCGGATGGGCACCCGACGAGTGGGATGCGCTCGTCACGGAATTAAAGGCTTCGCCCAAAGTCTTGGAAGGCACGGGACTGGGTTTTGTGAATAAGGCCGGCCGCAAGCAGGACTTCCTGCGCGCACGCATCGTCTTTCCGATTTTTGATCCGACGGGTAAAGCAATCGCCATCGGTGGTCGCATCCTGCCGCCACGTGAGGGTGACCCTGAACCTGAGCGGCGCGAGGCCAAGTACAAGAACTCGCCCGAGACGCCCATCTACTCCAAGCGCCGCACCCTCTACGCCCTCAACTGGGCCAAGGACGACATCATCCGGGCAGGTGAGATCATCGTGTGTGAGGGTTACACCGACGTCATTGCCTTCTTCGAAGCCGGCCTACCACGGGCCGTGGCGACCTGTGGCACGGCCTTGGCTGACGATCACTTCAAGACGATGAAGAACTTCGCTAAGCGCATCGTCCTCGCCTACGACGCCGACGGTGCGGGCCAGAAGGCGGCCGCTTCGGTGTACCAATGGGAGCGTCAATATGACGTGGACGTGGCGGTCGCCTCATTTCCCCAGGGCATGGACCCGGCCGAGCTCGCGCAGAATGACCCTGAGGCATTGCGCACCGCCATCGCTGAGGCAATTCCCTTTCTCGAATTTCGCCTGAAGCGGGCCCTAGCGACCGGCAACCTCGCGACCCCCGAGGGTCGGGCCAAAGCCGCGGAGAAGGCGATAGCCGTTCTGGCGGAACACCCCAGTGAGTTGGTGCGCGACCAGTACGTGATGACCGTCGCCGACCAGCTCCGCATCGATTCCACGGTTCTTCGCCAGCGGGTGGCGTCCTATCAGGCACCGGCCGAGTCGTTCGAGAGGGAAATCCCCAACGAGCCGATGAGCGAACAGTTCGTCTTTGACGTCGACTCCACCCCTCGACCAGGACTCGAGGCCCTTCGTCTGTTTATTCAGGGTTCGTCCGAACTGCGAGAGCGCCTGGCTGCGCCACTATTCGTGAACGATGCCCAGCGCGTGGCCTTCGAGCAGTTGGCCACGGGTCGCCCCGTGCAAGAGCTCATCGACGAGCTGGAGAATCGCGACGCTCGGGGGGCGGCGGCCATTGTGGGTCGCCTCACCATGGAAGAAGGCACGGCACTGACTCGTGAAGGCGACATCAGCGCGGTTATCGCCCAGCTCCTACGCGCGGCCGTGGCCGAATCGCTTCGAGATTTGGAGCGCCAACTTCGCGAGGGGCAGATTGCCCCCGACGTGGCCATGGCCACCATCCGAGACGTGAAAGATCGTCTCACTCTGCTGGAGTCACCTCACGGCGACGTTGCCGAGTCCGATCTTCGGACATGGCTCATCGAGCGCGACGCCGGTCGATGACGTCGCGCCGAACGGTGGGTGGCCTCGAGCCGCTACCCGCCCTTGACATAGAAGCCGAGCGAGCTCTCTACCCGGACATCCTGGCCGGACGGGCCGCGAACAAGAGATTGGCGTCGAATCGGGTGACCGACCCCTCGGTGAAACGGCGACTTCAGCGCGAGCGCTCCAAGGGGGCCCGGGCCGAGAGTGTGCTACTTCGCTCCACCTGCGGTCTGGTTCGCGACCGCGTCCGACGATTCGGGGGTCGGGCGGAAGATCTCGAGGGGGCCGGCATCGAAGGTCTCGTGGAGGCCCTCAAGCGATTTGACCCGGCGAAGGGGGTGCGCTTCGCGACGTACGCTCACTACTGGATCAACAAGATGATCTTCGAGGCGTTGCGCACCGAGTTGGGGATAACCGATTCCATGATGCGACTCGTCACCGCCGCCGCGAAGATTGTGTTACCCGATGGACAGGATCTCAGCCCCAAATTCGTGGCCTCGGCCCTGAAAGTGAAGACCGACGTGGCGGCCGAAGTGGTGAGTCACGTTGTCCGACTTCGCCACCACCGCGACGAATTCGACGCTGACACCGTGGCCAAAGTGGTGGAGCGAGATGACGCTCCTACCTGGGTGATTGACGCGCTGAAGAAGGCGTGCGGGAAGGATTTCGACGCGTTCTGGCAGGCCACATTCGCGACGACCCCCATCGAAGAACTGGCGGAAGCCGCGGGCATCTCACGTCAAGCCATGTCCAAGCGCATCGCCAAAGCGCGCGAGGCGGTTCGCACCAGCCCCGACGCCGAGCGGCTCCGCACGTGGTGGGCCTCGCGGTAACCCGCGGGAAGGGTGGTAGAGTTTCCAAGCCTTCGGGTGCATTCCCAGATAGCTCAATTGGCAGAGCAAGCGGCTGTTAACCGCTAGGTTGCAGGTTCGAGTCCTGCTCTGGGAGCCAGTTTTCCTTTTGGAGGTCAACGTGGACCTGGAACTTCGCCACAAAGTCTTTCTCATCACGGGTGGCACCGACGGCCTCGGTCTCGCCCTCGCTCAACGCCTCCTCGCCGAAGGGGCCAAAGTGGCGGTGTGTGGTCGAGACGCTGAACGCCGCCGAGCCGCCGCCGCCGTGCTGGGCGACAAGGCCCTTTGCGTAGCGGCCGACATCACAGACTCCGATGACGTCGACAAGTTCGTTGAAATCACCCTTGACCGTTTTGACCGGTTGGACGGTGTCGTGAATAACGCGGGGAAGTCGGCCGCGGGACCGATCACCTCGTCCGATGACGACGAGTGGCGCGCCGACTACGAACTCAAGGTCATCGCCGCTCTACGTGTCACTCGCCAAGCCCTTCCCGCCCTGGAGAAGTCACAGGGGAGCGTGCTGAACATTCTGGCGACCATGGCCCGCACCCCGTACGCCAACACCACCCCGACGGCAGCGTCACGCGCGGCGGGTCTCGCCTTCACCAAGGCCCTCTCGGCCGAAATGGCCCCCAAAGGGGTGAGGGCCAACGCCATCTTGATTGGCTTGATTGAGTCGGGGCAGTGGGTTCGACGTGCCGAATCCGCCGGACGTGACCTCGCGGACTTTTACCGGGATCTCGCGGCCGCCAGCCGGATTCCCATGGGCCGGGTAGGCACCGCCGAAGAGTTTGCCGACGTCGCCGCATTCTTACTGTCACCGCGAGCGAGCTATCTCACCGGCGTCGGAATTTCTCTCGACGGGGGGTTATCACCGGTTATCTAGGGGTCGCGTACTACGTGTCGCGGCCGGTTGCTACCGTGTGCCTCCCTTAAAGGAGGTTCACATGGCCGTGGAAACTCGCGACTATTGCTGGGTCATCAAACGTGAGTCACTGGAAAACCGAACCCCGGGCGGATTGCCCGGTCTGGTGTGGGCGTTCCGTGACTATTTGGAAGTGACCGTCTGGTTTGACAGTCATCTCGTGGTTGTGCATTCCACGACGCTGGAAGCACACGAGGAAGCGGAATCCGTTCTCAAGAGGATGTCGCTGGTGCGATGGAATCTGGAGATGGGTCCTGGTCTCTTGAATTGGGAAATGACGTTGACCAATCCACTTTTCATGTTTCCGGCTCGTTCTCCGTGGTTCAACAAACACCGGGACTCGGAACGAGACCGGACTCCACGTCGATTTCAGAGCGAACGAACTGACTTCTGTGAGGTGGTCGACGTCAACCTGATGCGCAGTCGGAGTGAGGGTGACGATGCGTCCGACGTGGTCTGGGACGAGCTGGCAATCGCCCTCGCCTC
>CAXBRI010000130.1:0-4162 GCA_963978125.1 uncultured bacterium
AAAGTCAAAAGTCATCTCGGAGTGGATGAACACAGATGCAACCTGACAAATCCGAGACGATTCTGTTGTGTGAGTGAGGGTTCATCCCGCTTGATTCACCGTTATCTGTTGCAAGTGATCTTTGCTGTTTGTGTGTTCCCCTGCATCAACGCACAGACCCAACAAAAAGCGCCGGCCAAGGGCAAACCTTCCGCGCCCCCCATGGAGGCGCAAAAGCCCGGTGACTACCCCAACAAGCCCATCACGCTGGTCATGCCCTACGCCGCAGGCGGCCCGGGGGATGTCATCACCCGTATTTACGCAGCCGCCCTGCAAAAGAGTCTGGGGCAGCAAGTGATCGTCGAGAACAAGTCAGGTGGTGCGGGTTTCATCGGCGCGGTCGCGCTCGCGATGCCGATCGGATCGTTCGGGGTCGGTGCCGGCTGGCACCACCTCGGCATCACCGGCGTAGAAGCCGGCCCGCACACCGGCGAGGTTCGAGCGCTTGGAGATGGAGTGAACGGCGAGAACCCCGTCGAACCCATTCTCCAGGATGGACCGGGGGCGATCCACCCACGTGAACTCGGCGTAACACTCGTCCGACGCCACGAGAACTCCATGACGTCGACCCCACTCGGCGTGAGCGGCGAGATCGTCGAGCGCCCCGGTCGGATTGGACGGCGAGTTGGACCAGAGGACGAGCGCCCGACGCACATCGGCGACGTCGATGGAAGCAAGATCGAGACGACCATCACGCACCGCGACGGGCACCGCGCGCACGCCCGCCAAGGTCGCCCCCATGGCGTACGTCGGATAGCTGATTGCCGGATACAAGACGGTGTCGCACTCGGGTGAACGAAGCTTGAGATACTGCGCCAACGATCCGACAAATTCCTTGGTGCCGATGCAGGCCGCGAGTTGGGAACCGGGTATCTCCACCCCGAATCGGCGCGACATCCACCCCGACGCCGCGTCGCGGTATCTCTCGGTCCCGGCGCTCGGCGGATAACCACGGGCGCCGGCTCCCCGACCGAGTTCCTCGATTACGAACGTCGGCGGGTCGTCCACCGGGGTGCCAATCGAGCAATCGATGGCCCCGCCTTCATGTCGTGCGGCTACCGCGGTGATTCCGGCGAGCCGTTCGTACGGGTACGGAGGTGGCGTGAAACTCACTCGGGGCTCCGCCATTGGGCGAACCTCGCCGTACCGACGTCGTCGAGCATGACTCGAAGGATAACGGCATCGTCGGCAATCTCCGTGCCGATGACGTCACCCTCACGGTGCGCCGCGGCGACGAGATCACCGCGATCGAGAGGCAGGCGCAGGGTCACCACGTGGTCGGCCGCTCGAAGACGGTCACCCACCGTGGCGAGAACTTCGTCGAGGTTCTCGCGGGTCACGGCCGACACCCACACGGATCCGTCATGGCGATGGGCCAAGTCCCGCGAGCGCGAGCCGGGCACATCGGCTTTGTTGAACACCAACAACTGGGGAACGTGTTGGGCATCGATGGCGGTCAACACTTCATTGACGGCGGCAATCTGCTCGTCGACGTGGGGGCTCGAGCCATCCACCACGTGCACCAGAAGGTCGGCCAACCGAACCGATTTGAGGGTGCTCATGAAGGCCTCAACCAATTCGTGAGGCAGGTTGGAAATGAAGCCGACGGTGTCCGTGAACAGGACCGTCTCGCCACCGGGAAGTTGTCGCTGCCGGGTGCGGGGGTCCAGAGTGGCGAAGAGGCGATTTTCAGCCACCACGTCGGCGTCGGTGAGCGCGTTGAGCATCGATGACTTGCCCGCGTTCGTGTACCCGACGAGGGTGACCTCACGATGACGGCCGCGGTCGCGGCCTTGGCGCTGGATCGAACGGGTTCGGTCAATGGTTTTGAGTTCCCGACGAATGTGGTGGATCCGACCCACGAGTCGACGCCGGTCCACTTCGAGTTGCGTCTCACCCGGACCACGGGTGCCGATACCACCAGCCTGCTGGCTGAGCGATCCGCTCGCCCGTCGGAGCCGAGGAAGTCGGTATTCAAGCAGCGCCAACTCGACCTGGGCTTTGCCTTCGGGGGTTCGCGCATTCTGGGCGAAGATGTCAAGGATTACCGCTGTGCGGTCAATCGCCGTTCGGCCCAGAATCTTTTCCAAATTGAACTGCTGTGCCGGAGACAACGAGTGCTCGAAGACGACGGTGTCGGCGTCAACCGCGAGGCAAATCTCTCTAAGTTCCTTCACCTTTCCGGAACCAAGGAACGTGGCGGGGTCGGGAGAGTCGCGACGCTGAGTGACGCGGGCGCGCACGTCGGCTCCGGCCGTCTCGACCAGCAGGGCTAGTTCATCGAGTTGGCGGTCCAGATCCTCGGCCTCGACTCCGGGAAACAACACGCCCACCAAGACAATTTTTTCTCGAAACTCACGCGTAATCAGCGTGCCGGGAAGGTTGGTCACTCCCCCGCCCACTCCACGTCGGCGACAAACTGCACCGGCCCCTCGAGGGTGGCCTCATCACCCGAGAGCCGCACCGTCAGAGTTCCACCGGGATTCTCTACCGTCACGTCGTCACCCACGAGACCGGCCGACCGTGCGGCGAATGCCGACGCGCACGAACCGGTACCGCACGCCAACGTCCAACCCACACCGCGTTCAATCACTCTCAGGACGAGGCGGTTCGGCCCTTCGGGGCGTATGAACTCCACATTGGCACCACCCACGGCGTTCGACCACTCTGTGGCCAGTCGCTCACGGTTCGCATCGTCCCAGTCGGGGTTGTCGAGCACCACAACGTGGGGATTACCCACCGACACCACCTGCAGAGCGCCGGGAATCGGCCCGAGAGCCGAAATCCGACCCATCGCCACCGAACCTCGACCGGCATTCCCCGCCATCACGAGTGACACTGTCCGAATACCGGCCGCGGAGGTGATTTCAATTTCGTCCCACCTCGCCGCGGTGGCCCGACGCACTCCGGCCGCGAGGCACCGAATGCCGTTGCCCGACATCTCCGCAAGGCTTCCGTCGGCGTTGAAGAGGGTCATCGTCACCGGTCCGGCTACGTCGGCCAGCAAGAGTCCGTCAGCCCCGACGCCGGTACGGCGATCGCACACCGCGCGAGCCCGCTCGGGTGTCCACCACAACGCCGACCCGTGGTCAATCACGTCAACGAGAAAGTCGTTTCCCGCTCCGTGCCACTTCTGGAGATGCCGCGTCACGCTGTCAGTCTCTCACGCGGCCCTCGGCGCCCGTGAGCACGGCGAGGGCTCGATCCCGGGCACCGTCCACGGACTCGAACCATTCGACTCTCGGATCACGCTCGAACCACGACCGTTGGCGGCGCGCCAATTGGCGACTGTGAACAATGGCTTCCTGAACGCAGGACTCGAGATCCGCGCCGTGTTCCACGTGGGCGAGCAGTTCTTTGTACCCCACGGCCTGACGGGCCGTCCGCGACAGACCGCCGGGGGTCTGGGCCAATCGGGCCACCTCATCGAGGAGGCCGTCGTCCATCCACGACCGGAAACGCTCCTCGATCCGGCGATCAAGTTCAGCCTTCTCGACACGTAGAGCAATCTGGATCACTCGTGCTGGTGGATAGTGACCGAGACCTTCCCCGAACGACGAGAAGAGTTGACCGGAGCCGCGAATCACCTCCAGAGCACGCACGACGCGCCGGCCGTTGGTGGGTTCCATCCGCGCCGCGGCGATGGGATCGCGATCGACGAGTTCGGCGTACAGGGCGGGAAGATTGGACGTGGCGTCGCGCTCGAGTGCGGCGCGACGCTCGACAGACGCGGCGTCGGTTTCCTTGCGCAGTGCCTGGCGTTCGATTTCGAGCTGCACGATGCGCCGCTCGACTTCATCGATTTCCTGCGGCACGGAATCGATTTCAATGCGCAGGCGCGAGGCGGCCTCATCGATCAGATCGATGGCCTTGTCCGGGAGAACCCGATCGCCGATGTAGCGATTGGAGAGCGTTGCAGCCGCCACGACCGCACCGTCGGTAATGCGCACACCATGGTGCGCCTCGTAGCGCTCCTTGAGACCGCGCAGAATGGCGATGGTGCTCTCCACACTGGGTTCCCCAACGAATACCGGCTGAAAGCGCCGCTCGAGGGCGGCATCCTTCTCCACGTGTTGCCGGTATTCGTCGAGCGTCGTCGCGCCGACCACGCGCAGTTCGCCAC
>CAXBRI010000131.1:0-4161 GCA_963978125.1 uncultured bacterium
GGAATATCGCCTCGGCGTTGAAGCACGGATCGAGGCCTGACACATGTCGATCTACAAGTGGCTGAACGAACGCGTGGACCTCGACGACATGTACACCGCGTTGCTCGACCGCAAAGTGCCGGGGGGATTGAGCTGGGCGCATACATTGGGGAGCGCGACGCTGACAGTCTTCATCGTGCAGGCGCTCACCGGCATCGCCCTGGCGATGTACTACGCTCCATCGCCAGACCATGCGTACGACAGCGTCCGGTTCATTCAATCCTCGGTGATCAGCGGCCCACTGTTACGCGGAATTCACCACTGGGGAGCTTCCGCAATGGTCGTGCTTGTGGTTGCTCACATGATCCGCGTGTTCACGATGGGCGCGTACAAGTACCCACGCGAAGCCAACTGGATGCTCGGCGTGGTGCTCTTCATCCTGACGATGGCATTCGGCTTTACGGGCTACCTGCTCCCTTGGGACCAAAAGGCGTATTGGGCCACGCAAGTAGGGACGAACATCGCCGGTACGACGCCGCTGATCGGTGACATGCTGGTGAAGCTGCTGCGAGGAGGAAGTCAACTCGGAGCCGGGACCTTGACGCGCTTCTACGCGATGCACGTCCTGCTATTCCCGATGCTGATCGCCGGCGTGATCCTGCTGCACTTGGTCCTGGTGATTCGACAGGGGATCGCGCCGAAACCGACCATGCTCGAGGAAGGTTCCCCGCCGACAACAACGGACGCGGCATACCCCGGCTATTACCACCAGCAGTACGCACTCGCCAAGCGCGGCAACCAACGGTTCTGGCCGGACGTCATCGCCAAGGACGCCGCGGTTGCGGTGCTCACGATTCTGGTGCTCGTGCTGTTGGCAAAAACGGTCGGCGCCGGCCTCGAAGCCCCCGCTGACCCCAGCGACACTTCGTACAAACCACTGCCGGAGTGGTATTTCCTTCCGTTCTTCCAGTTACTGAAGCTTGTGCCGGGATCGTTGGAGAGCGTGGTCGCGGTCGGAATCCCCGGCGCAGCGATTACCGCCCTCTTGTTGCTCCCGTTCTACGACCGCAAGAGCACGAGATCGTTCGGCCGGCGCCCCGGTGCAGCCGGAGTTCTGACAACCGTGGTCGTCGGTTTTGCCCTGCTGATCGGGGCAGCGTATCGCGACATCGAACCTGCGGCCATATCGGACGGCGGACGTCCCCTCACGTCTTCGGAACGGGCTGGTCGTGCCCTCTTTAAGGGCCAAGGGTGCAACTCCTGTCACCAAGTCGGCACGAACAAACCGACGAACAAGGCCGGAGACACGCCCGACGCACCCGACCTCA
This sequence comes from uncultured bacterium, assembly GCA_963978125.1. GTDB lineage: Bacteria > Actinomycetota > Acidimicrobiia > Acidimicrobiales > RAAP-2 > RAAP-2. Next base: position 1,308 of record CAXBRI010000131.1, read on the forward strand.
CCGAGGTCGGCCTGAGACACACGGGCGTCTGGATGCACTCTTTCATGGAAGATCCCGCCCGTTTCCACGCCGATTCCAAGATGCCGGCGTTCGGTCCACCCGTGCTGTCGCACCAGGAAATCGAGGAGTTGAGCCGCTATCTGAGCTCCCTGCGCGGCAAGAACGGCGACGCGAAGCAACCGCAGTTCGTTGACACATTCCCGGAAACTCCCAAACACAAGGAGCCATGATGCGCAGACGTTCGATACTGCTGGCCACGGTGCTCACCTCGATCGCAGCGATCGGTCGGCTCGGCGCTCAGACAGTCGATGCAAAAGCCAACTACGACGAGAACTGCCGCAAGTGTCATGGCGTGCGCGGGACGCCACCGAAAACCATGAAGGACAAGTTTCCGAAGATCGCGACCTTCGACGCGAAGTTTCTGGAGGCCCATTCCGTCGATTCGATCGTCAAGGTTCTCACGAAGGGGAAGAACGACGATATGAAGTCGTTCAAGGACAAGATGTCCCCCGCCGAGTTGAAGGCCGTGGCCGAATACGTGCACGAGCTTCAGAAAGCGAAACCGTAGTTCCCCAGCGTCCCACACCACGACTCGCACGATCGCCCCCCGAAGGGGGGCGGCCAGAGGATGCGACATGACTGACCTTCGTTTCCTATCCCGCCACGCCACGCTTGGCTTGAGCCTCGCAACGCTCTGCTTCCTGCCACCCGGGCTCTTTGCGCAACAGAAGAGCGCGTCACCGTATGCAGGCTCGGCCTCGTGTCTGGATTGCCACAAGAAGATGGCTACGCCGTTCCTCGAGTCTGCAAAGGGACAACAGCTGATGGGACGGCCCCGAACGGAGCACGAGAAGAAGGGCTGCGAATCATGCCACGGGTTCGGCAAGCAACACGCAAACTCGGGCGGCGAAGAGCGCGGCGACATGATCGACTTCAGCCGCAAGTCCACGACCCCCGTTGGCGAGCGGAACGCCATATGCCTGCAGTGCCACGCGAAGACGGCGCGAACCCTGTGGAAAGGAAGCGCGCATGAGGCGCGCAACATCGCCTGCACTGATTGCCATGCGGTGATGCATCATGAATCTGAGCGCGGCGCGCTCAAGAAATCATCCGTGGCCGCGACATGTGGCTCGTGCCACCAACAGAAGGTCGCCGCGATCCAGAAGAACTCGCACATGCCTTTGGGCGAGCAGAAGATGGAATGCACGAGCTGCCACAATCCGCATGGCTCACCAAACGAGAAACTGCTGATCAAGTCATCGACGAACGAGACGTGCTACCAATGTCACCAAGAGAAGCGTGGTCCGTTCCTGTGGCAACACATTCCGGTGACGGAAAGTTGTGCCAACTGCCACGATTCTCACGGCAGCAACAAGGAGAAGATGCTCAAAGTGGCGAGGCCGCGTCTGTGCCAACAATGTCATCCAACCGGCCACGGCGGGCCCGTTGCGCGCGTCACCGACGCCGCTGCGGTTCGCTTTGCGTACAACAAGGCGTGTTCCAACTGCCACGTGAACATCCACGGATCGAACCACACCGCCGGCGCCTTCTTCACTCGCTGACGCAACCCGCGCAAGGATATCCAAATGAAGCACCGCTACCCGAGAATGCTCGCGTGTGCCGTTGCCTGTGGGTTCGCTTGGGGATACCCCACCATCGCATGCGCCCAAACAACACCGCCACTAGCGCCAGCAGCTCAGGCGGGCGGACTTTCGACGGCCGCCGAAGTGGGCGTCCGAAACTTCCTGAAAGAACCCGCCGCGCTCGACAAAGGGAAATTTGAACAATACCAATCCATCCAGGGCGGCCCCCTGCTGGAGCGGCTGAAACTCGCGTACGTTCCGAGCGACAGCTTCGGCATTTATCAGTTCACCTATCGTCGCCCCGGAGACCGTGACCAGAGCGCGTGGTTTCAGGCCAAGCGACCCGGATCCTACGATTTCCAGATACAGTGGGAACGCCTGCAGCACACGTACTCGACGGATGCCCGTTCCCCCGGACTCGAGAACAGTCCTTTGGGGTTCAATACGCTGCCGACCCCTCGGCCCGACTCCACCGCGTGGCGGAACGCACCTTACATCGGCGACATCCGCACCGTGTGGGATCCAATGAAAGCCACGCTCGGACTCACGCCGTCCGTAAATGTCGATGTCCTCGCCGAGTACCTGCGGACCACGAAACTCGGTGGCATTCCGAACTCGATCAGCTTCAACGGATCGAGCGGCCCGCAACGCGAGTTTGTGTCGCCCGTAAACCAGACCACGAGCGAGTTTCGGCTATCGCATTCCTTCAACTCACCGGCCTTGACCCACCCGGAGGGCTATTCGCCAATCAAGAGCTATCAGTTCACCGTCGCCTACGAATATTCGCGATTCCAGAATGCGCTGACCTCGGTCATGGTGGATAACCCCATGCAGGCGGTCAACTCGAGCACCCTAGGTGCCGCAACCTCTCGACTCTCCCTGGCCCCGAACAACTCGGCACATTCCGCCTCGTTCGTCGGCGCTGTCGCCCTTCCCTGGGGGAGCCGACTCACCGGGTCTGTCGCGACGAGCTGGCAATACCAGAACGACGCCTTTCTGCCGCAAACCAACAACGACTCCCTGAAGGCGCTGACTACGTATAGCACCGTCGCGACGCTTGCACGGCCAAGTCTCGAGGGCAAGGTCATCACGTCAACGATGAATGTCACGCTGTCGAGCCACCCGGTAGCGGGCCTGACACTCGCCGCACGCTACCGGAGCTTCGACTACAAGAACGAAACCGCGATGTTCCACATCAATGCGATGGTCGTGAGCGATCGCAGCATCGCCCTCGCTGACTCGCTCTACACGGAATCGAGTCCGTTCACCAC
>CAXBRI010000132.1:0-4142 GCA_963978125.1 uncultured bacterium
CGGGTCGTAGGCTGGCGTGGTGACGGCGAGCCAACGTGTTGATGCGGCGCTATCGGCAATTCGATCCCACGGCAAGAGGGTGACCACCCCGAAGCGGCTGGTGGCCGAGTATCTGGCGCGCCAACGCTCGCACCGTACAGCCGACGAAATCCGGGCCGGGGTGCAGCGCCGTGAGCCCTCGGTCAGCACGTCGACCGTCTACCGCATTCTCGAGGAGTTCGGCGAGTTGGGTGTGGTGTTGCACTCTCACGCGGGAGGCAATGCCGCCGTGTACCACCTGGCCGACGTCGAGCACGCCCATCTGCACTGTGAGGGCTGCGCGAAGACCTTTGAGGTTCCATCTAGCCATCTCGACGATCTCGCGAAACAACTGCGGCGAGAGTATGGCTTCAACCTGGACCGCCACCATGTGGCTTTATCCGGTCGGTGCGACCGGTGCGAGAGGCTCCGGCGTGCCAAGGTGACAACGTGATTCGCGTTGAGCGGCTGACCAAGAAATACGGCTCGACGATCGCCGTCCACGATTTGGACTTCGACGTGACCCCGGGAGTGGTGACCGGATTCCTCGGACCCAATGGTTCGGGAAAGTCGACCACCATGCGAGTGATTCTGGGACTCGACCGGCCCACCTCGGGCCGGGCCACTGTCAACGGCCGCGAGTACCCCTCCATCGCGAACCCGATTCGTGAGGTGGGGGCACTGCTCGACGCCAAGGCCGTCGATGGTGGGCGCACCGCGCGCCATCACCTCGAGGCCCTCGCTCTGGCCAACGCAATCCCTCGCACCCGCGTCGACGAGGTGTTGGGACTCACCGGCATCGACAAGGCCGCCGATAAGCGCGTGGGACAGTTCTCGCTGGGAATGTCCCAGCGTTTGGGAATCGCCGGCGCGCTCCTCGGCAACCCGGGAACGCTGCTCTTCGACGAACCGGTGAACGGGCTCGATCCCGAGGGCATCAGGTGGGTCCGCGCTCTCTTTCGCTCCCTAGCCGACGAGGGGCGCACCGTGCTCGTGAGTTCGCACCTGATGAGCGAGATGGCGCTCACGGCTGACGAAATCGTGGTCATTGGTCGGGGCGAGTTCATCACCCGCGGCACCGTTGACGAGCTCACGGCCCGGGGCCACGGGTCGGTGCTCGTGCGCGCCGAGAAATTCGCGACTCTGCGGACTGCCCTCGAGTCCCGGGGGGCGGCCGTCGCTGAAACCGCCGACCACGGACTGTCGGTGACGGGAATCGGGGCCGATGAAATTGGACGAATCGCCCTCACCGCGGGAATCGCTCTGAGCGAACTCACCCCCCAACGGGCGACCCTAGAGGAGGTCTTCATGGACCTCACGCAATCGGCCGTGGAGTACGAGGGGAAGACGGCGCCGTGAGATTCCTCGCCACCCTGCGCAGCGAGACGCTCAAGTTCCGAACGGTCCGGGCCAACCTCCTCGGTGTCGCCCTCACATTTGTCTTCACGATTGGACTCGGCGCCCTGGTGTGCGTCGCCGTGCGCAGCAACTGGCAGCAGTTGAGCACCACCGACCGTCTCGCATTCGACCCGGTGAGAATCTCGCTCGGTGGAACCCTCTTCGCCCAGTTCGCCGTCGGCGTCATCGGTGCCCGGTTCATCACGTCGGAGTACGCCTCGGGCATGATTCGCACCACCCTAACGGCGACGCCCCAGCGGCTGCGGGTCGCACTGGCCAAGGCGGCCGTCCTCAAAATTGCGTTGCTGGTCGTCTGCGAGATTTCCGTCGTGGCGGCTTTCTTCGCCGGACAAGCCATCTTGCGAGGTGTGACACCCACATCGACCTTCACGAGTCCCGGCGTAGCTCGAGCCGTGTTGCTCACCGGCGTGTACCTCATGCTGTCGGCGCTGATTGGTTACGGGCTGGGTTTAATCATTCGCCAAACCGCCGGAGCAATCAGCGCCTTCACCTCATTGTTCTTAATTATCCCGATTCTCGTCTTTCTGCTGCCGGCGAGCTGGCAGACCCACATCAGCAAATACGAACCCGCAAACTTGGGTGAATCGATGAGGGCATCGGTCGCCGTGCCCGGACTTTTCGGCCCGTGGACGGCCTTGGCAATTCTGTGCGCCTACACCGCGGCCGTCGTGGGTGTGGGATTAGTTCTCTTCCACACTCGCGACGCCTAGTTCGGCCCACACTTCGGCCGAGTCCTGACCCAATGATCGCGGACCCCGCCGAATCGGGGGTCGTTGGTCATCGATGCGCAGTGGCGACGCCATCTGTCGAATTTCGCCAGCCGGTGTGTCAGTCTTGCGCACGAAATCTCCCTGCGCAATCTGTTCCTGAGCGAAGGCTCCCGCGACGTCGAGAATCGGGGCCGAGGGAACGCCCGCCGTCTCGAGACGCGTCGACCAGTCCGCGGTCGTGCCACGGGAGAAACAGTCATCGAGAACGCGGCGCAGCCGGGCGCGGTCGGCCACGCGCCCATCGTTGGTCGCCCAACCCTGATCCGCAAGGCGCTCGTCGCCCACGGCCGTCACGAGCCGGGCGAACTGCCCGTCGGTACCGACGGCGAGCAACAAGTGACCGTCGGCCGTTCGCACCGGTCCGTACGGAGCAATGGACGGGTGGTCGTTGCCAAGTCGCCCGGGATTGACTCCGGTGGCGAGATAGCCCTGCGCCTGATTGATCAGCGCCGACATCATCGACTCGAGTAGCGGCGCTTCGAAGTGCCGGCCCGCCCGGTTTGTCGCCTTGGCGAACAAGCCGGTGAGCAACCCAATCGCCGCATAGAGACCGGTCACCACGTCAGCGAGTGGCGCGCCGACCTTGGTGGGTTCACCGTCGGGCTCGCCCGTCACCCCCATGATTCCCGAGCGCGCCTGGGCCAAGAGGTCGAATGACGGTTGGTCGGCTAGTGGTCCACCACTGGCCGCGGCGCTCACCGTCACCCAGACCGCGTCAGGGTTGGCCGCTCGAAGCGTGTCGATTCCTAGCGCCTGATATTGCGAGGGCAGGAAGTTCTCCACCACCGCATCAGCCACTTCGACCAACGCTCGCACACGCGCAAAGTCAGTCGGGTTGCGCAGATCCGCGACCACATTTCGGCGGTGGCGGTTCACGGCCAAGTAATAGGTGGCGTCGGGCCCAAAACGCGGAGGAGCCAGGTCACGGACCGGGTCGCCCGCCGGACTCTCGACTTTGATGACGTCAGCTCCGAGGTCGCCGGCAATCATCGCGCACAGCGGTCCCGCCAGAACCCGCGACAGGTCGAGCACCCGAACGCCTTCGAGCGGAAGGCCGGTTCCGAGATTGTCGAGGTGAAGTGGCCAGACCACTCACAGCACCTTGGCGAGGAAACTGCGAAGGCGGTCGGTCCGGGGATTGGCCAGAATTTCCTCGGGAGCTCCGTGTTCTTCGATGATTCCCCCGTCGAGGAAATACACACTGTCGGCCACTTCGCGCGCGAATCCCATCTCGTGGGTCACGACGACCATCGTCATACCCGACTGCGCCAACTCGCGCATGACGTCGAGCACTTCCCCCACGAGTTCGGGGTCCAAAGCCGACGTCGGCTCGTCAAAGAGCATTAGCTTGGGTTCCATCGCCAGAGCACGGGCGATGGCCACACGCTGTTGCTGCCCACCTGAGAGTTGTGACGGATACGCGTCGGCTTTGGCGGACAACCCCACCCGTTCCAAGAGGGCGCGGGCCACCGTGTTGGCGTCCGACTCGCTCAGCCCGCGCACCCGCACCGGGCCAATGGTGATGTTCTCGAGAACGGTGAGGTGGGCGAACAGATTGAACCGCTGGAACACCATCGCGACCTGGGCGCGCTGTGCGCACACTTCGCGGTCCTTCAATTCATAGAGCTTGCCGTTTCGGGCCTCGTAGCCCACGAGGTGACCGTCCACCTCGAGCGTGCCCGAATCGTGGCGCTCGAGCCGATTGATGCAGCGCAGGAGCGTCGACTTGCCCGACCCCGACGGCCCGATGAGGCAGGTGACTTCGCCACGTCGAACGGTGAGATCCACCGAACGAAGCACCTCCCGGCCGGCGTAGGACTTCGACAATCCACGGGCTTCGATCATGGGTGACGTCACCGCGCCACCTCCGGACGCTTAATCGGAAACTTCGCCACAATACCCCTCAGGTCCTGACGAAACCGTTGCCACGGAGTG
>CAXBRI010000133.1:0-4094 GCA_963978125.1 uncultured bacterium
GAGTTCAGACGTGTGCTCTTCCGATCTGTTGGCCGGGCCGAAGCGCTTGAGGACAGCGAGGAAACTCGGCACCCGCGAGCCGACCAACTTCTCGATGGCCACGCGCACGGTGTCGGCCGACTCGTCGGGCACGACGAATTGGTACTGCACGAAGCCCCGCCGGCCGTAGAGGCGATTCCAGTTGGCCACGCCGTCGAGGGGGTGGAAAAACGAACCAATCGAGGTCGGCTCTTGTTGACGATTCTTCGGGGCGTGGCGGAACCAGAGTTCGTTGAAGGCTTTGATGGTCAGGGGGTTCAACAGACCAGACGGCGCGTCCACGGGCACACTGAGACGGGTGCGGCCGGGGGCGCGAAGCGAGTCGGAGGACCCTCCTTTTCGAGCGTGGTCTCCCCGAGTGAGAATTCCCCGTCCGAGGGAGCGACCCTTCGTCATGCAGTCGACCCACGCGACGGAGTAGCGGTAAGCCGCGTCACCTTCGATCATGGCGGACATCACACTGTCGAGGTCGGAGTGCCGGGTCGTGTCGACGAGAACCCGGTCGGATTCGATGGGCAGCATCCGGAGGGTGACCTGGGTGATCACGCCGGTGAGCCCCATGCCACCCACGGTGGCCCAGAAGAGTTCCGCGTCATGGTCGGGCCCCACCTCGTGGATGCCCGTTGGGGCGACGAGAGTCAAGGACGTGACGTGGGCGCCGAACGAACCATCGAGGTGGTGGTTCTTGCCGTGCACGTCGGCCGCGACCGCGCCACCGATGGTGACCTGGCGGGTTCCCGGCGTGACGGGAATGAACCAGCCCTGCGGAATGGACTGGCGCAGGAGTTCGTCCATCGACACGCCGGCCCCGACGGTGACGACTCCGTTCTCGTCGATGGCGGAGATGCCACCGAGTGAACGGTTGTCGAGCACGAGGCCTCCTGCGAGCATGGCAGCGTCACCGTAACTGCGGCCGAGTCCCCGCGCCAGAGTCGGGCGACCCTGGGCGAGTAGGTCGCTGACCGAGGAGACGTCGGTGGGCGAGACGACATCGCTGACGCTCGAGGTCGTGCGGCCCCAGCCGCTCAGACGCGTCACGCGTAGATACCGGCCGCCAACAACGCACCCCACACGAGCACGAGGGCCTGAACGGTCCGGTTGGTGAGAAGAAGATCTTCGGGCTCGGCCGTGTCGCCCGACTGTGCGGCGCGCACGATGACGAGCAGGGCCAGGGTGACCGGCACGACCGAGAGGCGAATGGGCACGATGTGATGGTGCGCCGAGGAGAGACCCGACGACGACGTATCGAAGGCCCACAGGCAGTACCCCGCGAGGGTCACCGTGGCTGACAGGGTCAGAGCGCTCGAGAGAAAGTCCTTCGTGTACTCCGAGAGCACCGCTCGCGTCGCTCCGGGACCCACTCGCTGGAGTTCGCTGGCGCGTTTGCCCACGGCGAGAAAAAGCGCCCCGAACGAGATGACCACGAGGAACCACTCGGAGACGGCGAGATGGCTGGCCGCCGCACCGGCGTAGGCGCGCAGGAAAAAGCCACTGGCGACCATGCCGAGCTCGATGACCGGGACGTTCTTCATCCCCAGGATGTAGGCGCCGGTGATCGCGGCGTAGAGGGCCAGGATCAACTCCAGGCCCTGCGGGTGCCACAGTGCGAGGGGGAGAGTGAAGCCTCCGACGAGCAGACCGAGGACGGCCGGGATGAGTAGTCCCCGGGGCACCTGCCCGGCCGCGATGGCCCGGTGGCGCTTGCTGGGGTGGGCCCGGTCGGCTTCGATGTCGCGCAGATCGTTCAGGAGATAGAAGGCCGAGGCCACCAGAGAGAAACTGACGATCGCGACGGCGGTGTGCCGGGCCACGTCGGCTCGGGTGAGTTGGCCGGCCGCCGCGGGGGCGACGAGCAGCAGTCCGTTTTTTACCCACTGGCGGGGCCGCATGGCCGAAAACAGAGCACGGAGCGGTCCGCGGTGAGGGGTTTCGGCCACGGGTCAAGGCTACTAGCGGCCTCGGAAGGTGTTCGGAGAACGGCCCTAGACTTGTCCGCCGATGGCCCCCTATCGCGTAGTTGTCGCCAAACCTGGACTGGACGGACACGACCGCGGCGCCAAAGTGATTGCCCGCGCCCTGCGCGACGCCGGTTTTGAGGTCGTTTATACCGGTCTGCACCAGACACCCGAGCAGGTCGTCCAGGCCGTGATCCAAGAGGACGCTGACGCGCTGGGCCTGTCCTTGTTGTCGGGCGCCCACCTCTCGCTCGTGCCAAAGGTCATCGACCTTCTACAGGCCGCGGGCCGCGAGGACGTCCTCGTCGTGGTCGGCGGCATTATCCCCGAGACCGACGTGCCCGCCCTCGAGGCCGCCGGCGTGGCGCGCGTCTTCGGGCCGGGATCGTCGTTGGCCGACATCGGCGCCTGGCTCCACGAAGCCCTCGCTGCCCGCTCCGCGTAACCCCCCAACCAGAAAGAAGCCCGATGGACCTCTTTGAATATCAAGGCAAGCAGTACTTCTCGCGGTTCGGCATCGCCGTGTCGCCCGGTGACATTGCCGACACCGTCGACGAGGCGCTCGCCGTCGCCGAACGCGTCGGGTACCCCGTCGTCGTGAAGGCTCAGGTCAAGGTCGGTGGTCGCGGTAAGGCCGGTGGTGTCAAGCTCGCGAACAACGCCGACGAAGTCCGACTGCACGCCGGCAACATTCTCGGACTCGACATCAAGGGCCACATCGTGCGCCGCGTCTGGGTCGAGCACGCCAGCGACATCGCCAAGGAGTACTACGCGTCGTTCACGTTGGACCGTCCCAACAAGGTGCACCTTGGCATGTTGAGCGCCCAGGGCGGCGTCGAGATCGAGGTCGTGGCCGAAGAGAATCCCGACGCAATCTCTTTCCTCTCCATCGACCCGGTCGTCGGTCTCGACCTGGCGACCGCGCGCGAATGGGTCGCCCGGGCCCAACTCGACGAGCCCGCTCGCGAGCAGGCCGCCGAACTGCTGGTCAAGTTGTACCGCTGCTACACCGAGGGGGACTGCGACCTCGCCGAGGTCAACCCGCTGATCTTGACCCCCGAGGGCACGGTCCACGCTCTCGACGCCAAGGTCACCCTGGATGACAACGCGGCCTTTCGTCACCCCGAGTGGGACGAGTTCCGCGCGACCGAGACCGAGGACCCCCGCGAGAAGATGGCCAAGGAGCGCGGCCTCAACTACATCGGCCTCGACGGCACCGTCGGCATCATCGCCAACGGCGCCGGTCTCGCCATGTCGACGCTCGACGTGGTCAATCAGGTCGGCGGCTCGGCCGCGAATTTCCTCGACATCGGCGGTGGCGCCAACGCCGATGTGATGGCCTCGGCTCTCGAGGTCATCAACTCGGACCCGAAGGTGCGCGCGATTTTCGTGAACATTTTCGGCGGCATCACCCGCGTGGACGAGGTCGCCAAGGGCGTTCTCGGAGCCCTCGAGAAGGTCTCGATTGCCGCGCCGATCGTGCTGCGCCTGGATGGCACCAACGCCGTGGAGGGCCGGGCGATTCTGGCCCCCCACCTGTCTGACACTTTGATCACCGAACCGACCATGCTGGACGCCGCCCGCCGAGCCGTGGCGCTGGCCCAGGCCTAAGGAGCCACCATGAGCATTTTCGTCGACCAGAACACCAAGGTCATCGTCCAGGGACTGACCGGTGGTCAGGGCCGTTTCCACGGTCTGCGCAACAAGGCGTACGGCACGCAGGTCGTCGCCGGCGTCACCCCGGGTAAGGGTGGCACCGACGTCGAAGGCATCCCCGTCTACGACTCCGTGAAGGAGGCCGTGGCCGCGACCGGGGCGACCGCGTCGTTCGTCTCGGTGCCGCCGAAGTTCGCCTCGGCCGCCATCCTCGAAGCGGCCGAAGGGGGCATCACCTTCATCGTCTGCATCACCGAGGGCATCCCGGCCCACGACGAGGCCGTCACCTACAACCGACTGAAGCGCGAGTTCCCGAACGTGCGCCTGTTGGGTCCGAACTGCCCGGGCATTATCAGCCCCGGTAAGTGCAACATCGGTATCACCTCGGGTGACATCGCCCTGCCCGGTGGGCCGGTCGGCATCGTGTCGCGTTCGGGCACCCTC
>CAXBRI010000134.1:0-4077 GCA_963978125.1 uncultured bacterium
GTGCGGGACCATCACCCACGTCGCATCCCACCAGAGTGGTGGCCGGCCCCTTCACCGTGAATTCCATTCTGCCAAATTATGCTGAACATTCATGCTCTGGCGGACCCCGGGCCATACCCCTTCCAGCCTCCGAACGGAGTTCGTGCGCGACTGTGCCGACGAGATACGGCACGTCCTCGCTCTCCACGCGAACGAAGCGGGACAGTTTTCCGCTCTTGGCCCCGACCCCTGGCGGGTGATGTGGAATGCATCACGTACCGGCTTCGTCTCTTTCCTGGAAGAGCGCCACTGCATCGTGACGTGGCGATCGCCTGTGGCAACCGAGACTGAGCAGATCGAACTGCTGGCCGCATTGCGCGGATATGCCCAACATAAGACCGTCTTCGCACTGGGGATCGACGAGCGAATCGCCGAGGCCCTCGAAGGCCGCGGGTTTCACGCGACGTGGATCGGCACCGAATGCCACCTGCACCTTCCCGACTGGTCCGTCACGGGCGGCCGGCGACAAAAAGTTCGCTGGGCGCGCAGTCACGCCACGAAACTCGGTGTGACATGGCGTGAGGCCTATCCGGCACCGGGCAGTGACGACGAACGGGCTCTCGAGCGGGTAGAGCAACGCTGGAAATCTGAACGCAAGGAGCGCGCCACCAACTCTTTCCTGCGTAACGACTTCCGCGAATTGCTCGACTTTCGTCGCTACTTCGTCGCCGAGCTCGGCGGCCAGTTAGTCGCCTCGATCACCTGCACTCCGGTGTCGGGCGAATCGTGGTATCTCCAGGATCCGGTTCGCGACCCCTCCGCCCCTCGTGGCGCATTGGAGGGTGCGATGGCTCACGCCATGGACCGTTTGCGCGATGACGGATTCACCAGCGTGTCGAATGGCATTCTGCCCTTTTGGCGACCCGACGATGGAACAGCGACCCCACTGCAATCGGGGCTGTTCACCCGTCGGCTCATCGGTCTGTTCGACCGCCTCTACCGCTTCCAATCCATCAATCAGTTCCGGTCGAAGTTCATTCCCGATGAAGTGGTCGCGGTATCGGTTCTGAGGTCACGACGGTGGATCACACCGCCCGTGGTCCGCTCACTGGTGAAAATTCTGCTCTAAGAAGTGACCGCCGGTTTCACGAGCCAGGGCTGGGGCATGACCGCCATGATCGTGTTCGCCATCACGATTTGGCCGGCCAGGTTGGGGTGATCATCGGTCTTCGGCCCCACTGGCGTGCAGACCCAAGTGAGCAAACAGGCATAGGCGACATTCATGGGCACCCTCGCAAAGGCCGGGTTGGACGAGGGCGAGGCGTCCAACATCCGGAATGCGTCCGCAATATTGGCCACCGTGACGCCCGATTCCACGTACAGGGCGTCCAACGTGATGTTGAGTTGCTGCACGTACCTCAGTGTGTCTCTCGCGATGGGGGTGGGATATGTTCCGTACGCGGGATAGACCACCAAGGGGTCGGGGAAGTTGAGCCCGATGAAGTGCGTCTGGGGACCCGCCGCTTTCTTGAGTCGAGCAATCAGTTTGGGCAGGTTGGCCTTGGTATCGGCGAGTGACGTGGCGGCGCACGCGGCGTCTACGAGGGCCGCATTGAAGCACGGACGAAGGGTGTTCACTCCAAACTCGATCGTCACCACACCCGGGTCGCCATGGTGCCGATGCAGGAACCCTTCGGCCACCACCAATTGCGTCAGTGGTGGCTTGTAACACGTGTCGGACTTGAACGGCTTGGCCGTGCCGAGCGCCGCCCCCAGCGTGGCACCGGGGCACCCGAGGCGTCGAACGAGGAGTGGATGGCCATTCTTCGCCTCCATGTGGGCAATCAGATCGGGATACCCATCGTTCGTGTAGTCCTCCATGCCGTCGGACGTACCGAGAGGCTGCATTCCGCGAGCCGTGGAGCCACCCATCGACAGAAGGAACCCGGACGCTGCCGGAGTGTCGTGCCTCGTCGGTTGTTGTCCTTCGACCAGAGCTGAGGTCCCGGCAACACCCACCACCGCGATCACCAGGGTGGCCAGTAGTGGGCGGGAGGCAAGTCGCATCAAGTGAGGAAAGTACTCAAAGTCCCGGGCTGGCGGGGCTTCGATGCGGGCAAAACGCCCGATTCTGAGCCAATTCCAAGTTTGCCCACCGCCGCGTCACACGGGGCGGTCATACTCACTCACCTATGAGTAGCCCCCACGAACCCGAACGCGGTCACACCGAATCCGTCCCCTACGCCACTCCGGTCAGTTTTGACCATCTCGCGGGATATGAATCGAGCTACGCCGCCACCGCCACCGACGCCTACTTCTGGGAGCTGTTTCGCCGCGGCGAGATCATCGCCACCGCCCGCGTCTCGTTCCGTGCTCAAACTCCCGGCGGCAACACCGTCGACACCCTGGTCGGCGCCATACCCCCTTTTGAGATCGCCCGCCATGTCGGCATGCGCGGCACCGACTCGAGCGTCCTCGTGCGTTCGGTACCGGGCGAGCCCGACCCGTTCTGGGCCACTTTTGACCTCTACACCGAGAACATCTCCGGTGTGGTCGGCGCCGGCTCACTCGCGCGGTGCCGTGAAATTACCGCGGCCCTCGACAAGGCCCGCTCCACGCCCGTCATCGAGAACACCGTGGCCTTTCAGGTGTTCACCGAAAACGAGCAGTGGGGCAACTGGCGCAAGTTCAACAAATGCGACTGGGAATCCATCTCAGAGAATTACCCCGTGCGCACCCGCGACGGCCTCGACCGGCTGACCAAGATGCGTCACGAGGACCTCAACGACGCGTCGGGGCGAATCATTCTGTTTCACGGTCGCCCCGGCACTGGCAAGACCTGGGCCATTCGGGCACTGCTGACCGAGTGGAGCGAGTGGGCCGAGGGCGTCATCGTCGCCGACGCCGAGGCTCTCTTTGGCAACCCGGGTTACATGCTCACCGTGCTCGGCGACACCCGCAAGAAGTCACTGCGCATCGTCATTCTCGAGGATGCCGACGACGTCGTGCGCCGCCACGATGCCCGTGGTCCCGGCGTGGCCCGATTGCTCAACATGACCGACGGCATGATGTCGGCCGGCCAGAACACGTTGGTACTGCTCACGACCAACGCGCCACCCGACGCGCTCGACCAGGCTCTGACCCGGCCGGGACGGTGCATCGCGGCTATCGGCTTCGAACCCTTCAGTGCCGCTGAGGCTACGGAGCGCATGGGCGGCACGGATCGCGCCGGCGGCCCGCTGACCCTGGCCGAAATCTACGAACGCATGGGCGTGGTCACGATGATTGAAACCGAAATGACCTCCCCCTCGGGTGGCCAGTACCTCTAGTCGTGCCGCTGTACAGCCCCGCCCTTCAACAGGCCATGCAACGAGCATGGTACGTGACCTCAGAACTATCAGCTCGTGACGACTCCCGGCCGGTCCTCGAAACCAGGTTCCTTCTCTGCGCGATGGCCGAGAACCCCACCAGTGAAGCCGGTCGCGTGCTGACGGCTCTGGGTTTCAACCCGGCGGAGGCGTGGGGCACGATCGAGCGTGAGTGGCGGGGTGACTCAGCTCATGAGATTCACGCGTTCGGACTGTCCCGTCTGCTCACGCACCTCGTCCGCCGAGCCGGACGGCGTTCCCAGCGGCGGGGCCGGCGAGTGGTGACCACGGGCATGGTTCTGCGCGTCTACGTCAAGCGCCGGTGCGGTGACCTCGACCCCCTACGCAGTGCGGGCGTGACGCGTCGAGCGGTTCGTCGCGCCATCAAGGCAGAGATGCGAGCGCGCCGAGTGATGCGCTGGGGCGTGGAAACTCCCACCCACGTCGCGACGTACCGTGAGGCGGTGAAGGCCGATCGATTCGATTCGTTGGTCTGCCCGCCTCCGTGGTTCTTCCGCCGCCGCCGGCGCCGGGCCCGGCGACGTGAGGAGGCCGCGCTGCGGGCACTCCCCCAGCCGGCTCGAGACTTCGCCTATGAACGCCCCCTCGGGGCGCGCACGGCGTAGCCATCGGCGACGCGTCGGCTGGTCCATCCCGCCCACGTGAAGCCCTCAAGGGCGCCCACACCGTCTTGAATGAGTGCGCGGGTAACCACGCCCTTCACAGCCTT
>CAXBRI010000135.1:0-4072 GCA_963978125.1 uncultured bacterium
GGGGACTCGTCGGCGTCGCCACGGTTGCAGCCGCGACGGCACTCGCGCTGCCATTGCGCCGCGCCTCGGGTACGGCGCGCGAACGGGTGTCCGACGCCGTGCACCACGGACTCGTCGGATTCGCGATCGTCGCCTCGCAGGCATGTTTTCGGGCACTGTTCGGCATTGCGTCGGGTTCGACAGCTGCGGTGTGGTCGCTGTTGGTGGCGACGGGCATCGGTGTCGGCGTCGATGCCGTTGAGCAGTCGTCGCGCCGTATCGGCACGGGACACGTCACCGACGATGATCTCGACACCCTTGAACTCGGCCTCGAAGGCCGCGACGGCCTCATCCAACTGGCTCAGGCTCGGAATGGTCCGACCCTCGGTCGCGATGTTCGAGCCGTCCACGACGACGCTGCGTCGCTTGGCGGCACTCACCCGATGGACCGCTGCAGGATGTCAGCCTGTTCGGCGGCGTGCACAAGTCCACTTCCCGTCGCCGGGCTGGCCGACTCCGCACGGGCGACCACGCGCACGTCGCGCTGGGCGAAGAGAGTGCGCAGTCGCGGCTGGAGGAAGGGCCAGGCGCCCATGTTCTCGGGCTCCTCTTGCAGCCACACGACCTCGGTGAGGTTCGGGTACCGCGAAGCCACGGCCAACAAGTCGTCGGCCGGCACCGGGTAGAGCTGCTCCACGCGGGCCACCGCCACCGTCGATGCGCCGATCTCGCCACGACGCGCGAGGGCTTCGTGGCCGACCTTGCCGCTCGCGAGCACGAGACGGGTGACCTTCGAAGCGTCGGCGACCGCGTCGGCGAGCACCGTCTCGAACCGACCACTCGTGAAGTCCGAGAGGGGCGAACGAGTCTGGGTCGCGCGCAACATCGACTTGGGCGTGAAGACCACCAGCGGGGTGGGGCGCTCGCGGCGCACCTGGGCGCGCAGGAGGTGGAAGTACTGGGCCGCCGACGTGGGCTGGGCCACGCGCATGTTGTTACGGGCGCACAGCGAGAGGAACCGCTCGATGCGGCCACTCGAGTGCTCGGGGCCCTGACCCTCGTACCCGTGGGGCAGCAGCATCACGAGGTTGCAGGTCTGACCCCACTTGTCTTCGGCCGCGACCAGGAAGTTGTCGATGATGATCTCGGCGCCGTTGACGAAGTCGCCGAACTGGGCCTCCCACGCCACGAGCGCGTCACGGGCCTCCACGGAGTAGCCGTACTCGAAGCCCAGGGCCGCGTACTCCGAGAGCAGCGAGTCGCGCACGGTGAAGAAGGCCTGGGTGTCCAGGTTCGACAGGGGCACGTAGTCCGCGCCGTTGACGTAGTCCACGAGGGCCGCGTGACGGTGCGAGAAGGTGCCGCGACGCGAGTCCTGACCCATCAAGCGCACGTTGGTGCCCTCAACCAGCAGCGAGCCGAAGGCCATCGCCTCACCGAGGGCCCAGTCGACGTCGCCCTCGGCGAGAAGCTGCGCGCGCTGCTCGAACTGACGCTCGAGCTTGGGGTGAATGGTGAAGCCCTCGGGCGCGCTGGCCGTCACCGTCGCGATACGACGCAACACGTCCTCGGGTGCACCCGTCTCGGGGGCCGGCGGATCGGACGGAATCTCATTGACCGGGGCGCCCGACAGCGTGGGCTTGGGGATGGTGCGCACTTCGTCGAGCACCTGCTGGAGGCGCGCGTTGAACTCGGTGAGCGACGCCTCGGCCGCCTCGAGCGAGATGTCCCCACGACGCACCAGTGTCTCGGTGTAGATCTTGCGCACCGAGCGCATCTGGTCGATGAGGGAGTACATCTGGGGCTGGGTGTAGCTCGGGTCGTCACCCTCGTTGTGACCGTGACGGCGGTAACAGACCACGTCGATGACGACGTCGCGGTGGAACCGCTCGCGGAAGTCGAAGGCCAGCTTGGCCGCCCGGGCGCAGGCCTCGGGGTCGTCGCCGTTGACGTGGAGCACCGGGGCCTGGATGGTCTTGGCGACGTCGGTCGGATAGAAGCTCGAACGCGCCGACTCGGGGGCCGTGGTGAATCCGACCTGGTTGTTGATCACGATGTGGATGGCGCCACCGACGTGGTACCCCGACAGCTGCGACAGGTTCAGGGTCTCGAACACGACGCCTTGACCCGCGAAGGCTGCGTCACCGTGGATCAGCACCGCGAGGTACGGGAAGCTGTCCGCACCGATGGCCTCCTGGGGCGAGCCAGTGGGGCGCACGACCAGGTCCTGCTTCGCGCGCACGATGCCCTCGACGACCGGGTTCACGGCTTCGAGGTGCGACGGGTTCGACGCCATCGAGACTTCCACGGTCGCTCCGTTGTGGTTCTTGAAGACGCCGCGCGCACCCTTGTGGTACTTCACGTCGCCGCTGCCCTGGACCGACTCGGGGTCGAGGTTGCCCTCGAACTCGGAGAAGATGTCGCTGTAGGACTTGCCCACGATGTTGGCGAGCACGTTGAGACGTCCTCGGTGGGCCATACCGATCACAGCCTCACGGGTGCCGACGTCGGCGGCCGCGTCGAGGATGGCCTGGAGAACGACGATGGTGGACTCGCCACCTTCGAGACCGAAGCGCTTCTGACCGACGTAGCGTGAGTGGAGGAAGCGCTCGAAGACCTCGGCCGAGGACAGGGCCTCGAGGATGCGCAACTGCTCGTCCACCGAGGGGGCGAACCTCTTGCCCTCGACCTGCTCTTGGATCCAGCGCTTCTGCTCGGGGTCCATCAGGTGGCCGTATTCAATGCCGAGGGTGCGGCAGTAGGCGTCGCGCAAAATGGCGAGAATCTCTTCCAGAGTCGCTTCGCGACGACCGGCCAGACCGTCAACGACGAAGGTGCGCTGGAGGTCCCAGATGGACAGGCCGTAGGCCGCCAGGTCCAGCTCGGCGTGCAGCGCCGGCGGCTCGGAGTGCAGCGGGTCGAGGTGGGCGTTCAGGTGACCACGAACCCGGTACATATTGATGAGTTCTTGCACCCGGATCTGCTTGAGGATGCGCTCGGCGTCATCGTCGGAGGTCGTGGGGTTCTGGTCCTTGGCCCAGCGCGCCGGCTCGACGAATGGCTGCTTCCCGCCGCCGTCGCCGAAATAGACAATGCACTTCGCGCCGGAGAGCACCTTATCATTGCTCGGCCAATCGCGCGCCATCACCGGCCACACGCCCGGCTGCTCCTTCAGCCATCCCATGAGCAGCGCGCACCCGGCGAAGTATTCGTGCGCCATCGGCTTGCTGCTCGGCCCGCCCGCGAGGATGACGATCTTCGCCAGCTTCGCATCCGGCGCGTCCACCTCCAACGGCACGCCCGATTGATCGTGCGGATCCGCCGCACGCAGCGGCAACGTGACGAGGACGAGCAACAAAACTGAGCCAAGTAAAAAACGCATGGCGCGAGTAAAGGGAAACGCCGCCCCACGCACAAGCCTGCGCCGACGCCGTTACTCGGGCCTGATACTCGCGGCGTCAGCGTTAGCGCATTGGCACAACAATGACTTCCTCCCGGCGAACGTCGCCGTGTCGCTGAATGAAGTGAGCCCAGAGCGATGCGCCTTGGGAAGGGGCATTGGAGAATGCAACTTTGAGTTCGTAGATTTTTCCCGGCAGCAGCTCGTTGACCGGGCTAGCCACAGACGCGGGCCAGTGAAAAGCCATCGCCTCTTTCACCCCGTAGGGAGCAAGCCAGTTGCATTCGAACGACATATCGGAGTCGATCGGAAAACTGACCTTGGTTTGGCCGAAGTGACATATTTCCACGCGTCCAGAAAACCGGTTCGTCGATATATTTTTCGCGTGATTGTCAAAACCCATCAGGATGTGCATCGCCCGGGCTAGCGGCATCTGGAAATGAACCGAGAGGGTTTGATTCTTGCAGTCCACCAACTTGTGCGCGCTGACATCGTGATGGTTGTCGCGCAGTTGAACATACAATGCCCGAGCTTCGTGACCGAGCAGCCCCAGTGAAACAATGATGCTGATCGAACCAAGTAACCACCACACGCCTGGTCGCACCTGATTCATCAGTCGAACGTCAACACCTTCTGCCCGGTTTCGGCGCGCACGGTTTGGGCCGCGCTGAAGTTGGCGATTTGCGGGGCGTT
>CAXBRI010000136.1:0-3905 GCA_963978125.1 uncultured bacterium
GTCGAGCGCGTTTTGTCCGAGCTGCCGGATGCCGCGGGGCGTGAGCTCGAGACGCCCTTCCTTGTTCTCGACCAGGCCCGATTCCTCGAGCCGGCGCGACAGTTCGGCCATCTGCTCGAGGCTGCGCGCGGCCTCGTCACCCAACAGTTCACGGGCCCGATCGAGGTCGACCTCGGCCAGGGCGCCCGGATTCGTCGCACCCTTCAGGAGGTTCTCCAACTGATCGATGTCGCCGAGCTGCTGCACATCCCGAAGGGCCCCGGGGTGATCGCCGTCGGCGTCGAGGCCGACTACGCGCTCGACCACTCGGACGGCATCTGGGGCGCGCTCGCCCGCCGCAAAAATATTTTGCCCGGCAGCAACGCCGACCGCGTGCGCGAGGCGCTTGGGGCCGCCGCGCGCACGGCGGCGGCGAGTAATTCGCGTTTGTCGGCCAAGCAGCCGGCGGACGAAACCGCCCCGCGCGCGAGGGCGGAGATCATCAGGCCGTTCCACGCGGTGATGACCTTGTCGTCGAGGTGCGGGCGCGGGCGGCGGGCGCGGATGGCGCGGAGCGTCGCGAGCGCGGCGAGCAGCCGGTCGTTGGCCTGCTCGGGCGCGACGGCCCAGGGTATGTACCAGCCGAATCAACGATTGACGTCGGATACTTGCTACCCCAAGACGTCATCACAGTTGGCCGCCGCCGTGAGTTTTCTAAACGCCAATACGTCACGGCAAGGAATTGTCGTGATCGACCTCGGCCAGAACCTTCTCCACAAGTGCATGAGGACCGTACCGACTTCAGACGCGTGTCTCAATTCCGCGTTAGTGGACGTGTCCACATATCTACCCCGCGTGGCGCGCGACATCGCCGCCGCGTCCGGCCCTCAGGTGGACGTTGTCGGCCTGAATTACTTCGATCCCTTCGTTGCCCGCCCTCTAACCTCATCTCCGACCACGTGGTCACAAGCACGGCACCTCCACTCATATTTCGTCAGGGCGAATCAACTAGTCGCCGCCGCGTATGGAGCGGCCAAAATCCCCGTTGCGGACCTCGCCTCGGCGTTCGGTTCAAACAATTGGAGTCGCGTAAATTTCTCGAAATCCCGCATCCCGTCCAACGCTTTTCACGCTTGCCAATTGACGTGGATTTGTTACGCCCCACCTTTTGGTCCAGATCCCCATCCGACGAGGGCCGGCTACATCGTCATCGCGGATGCCGTTTGGCAGACTCTGCCGGCGCCGTGGAATCAGCATCCACTTGGCTGGACGAGCCCTCTCGCCATGCCGTAGTCATTCACCCCCTAGGGATGAGCGGATTTGCGAGATAAGACCAATCCTGGCCGCTCGTACACGACGTCGAAACGCTGAAAAGGAAGACTCCGAAGTTCGGGAGTCCAGGGAACGGCGAAGTCGATTTGGCTCGTCAGAAAAACAATGGCGGCGTGTTGAGCCAGCCCCACCACTCATTGCTGAAATACTCTCTAATCTGAACGACGACGCTGAATGTGGCTTCAGCGAGGGATCTATCTTCATGACGCTGACCGAATTTCGAGTGGTTATTCACGGGGCTTCGGGAAGTGGGAAGACGACGTTGGCGCGCGCATTGGCCCAGGCGACTGGAATGGCGCACCTCGAGTTGGACTCGCTCTTCCATCAGCCCAACTGGACCAATCTGGATAATGAAACATTCGCCACACTCGTGTCAGAGTTTGTCGACGCTCCACGATGGGTCATTGATGGCAACTACCGAGCTGTTCGGCCAGTGGTGTGGAATCGAGCAAACCTCATCGTGGTTATCGATCGGCCGCGATGGCAAACAACGTGGCGGGTGCTTCGCCGCACCATCGCCCGGGGCTTTACTCGGCAAGAACTGTGGAATGGCAACCGGGAGTCGCTCCGGAATCTCATCTCGATTGAACCCGAGCGAAATATCGTGCTCTGGTCCATCACGAGACAACGTCAGTACCATTCGGCTCTCCAGTCCGAGGCCCAAGAATTGGCTCCGGGCGTGCCGGTCGTCACGATTCGTAATGACGAGGCGGCACGGCAGTTGATCCAGTTCCTGAACGGCACCGAATCCAGCGCCGATTTAGTTATGGTTGACGACTATGTCCAATCCCGATCGCGCTTTACGAGTCGCCGCCGGCGTTGACCCGATGGGCGAGGGCCGCTTCCTCGCCCACTTGTCTCCGCACTACACCATTGGTGACAACCACCCCAACGGGGGCTATCTCCAGTGCGTCATCGCCTCGGCCGGACTTGCCGAGGCAGCCGAACAGGGCTCAACGCACACCCATGTCACCGCGCAGACCACGAACTATGTGGGCTCACCGTCGCTGGGAATGGTTGAACTGCAGGTTGACGTTCGAAAAGTTGGTCGGGCAGTCACTTTCGCCCACGTCACCATGACCCAGGAAGGTCGGGTAATGACGGAGTCGGTTCTGACTCTCGGAACGTTGTCTGACGAGCCCCTAATCCGATACGTGGATGCCGCGCCCCCAGACGTGGCCCCGCTCGAAGATATTCCCTCGCCACCTGCGACGGGCGATGTGTCCATTCGTTCCGTTATCGAACAGCGACTTGACCCGCGTTCGGTTGCGTGGGTTCGTGGCGAGGTGAGCGACCGAGGCGAAATTCTCGGCTGGATGCGCCTCAACGACGGTGAATCTCAGTGGGATCCCTGGAGCCTCTTGTTCGCCGCCGACGCCCTGCCCCCGGCAACCTTTCCACTTGGTTCGCACATGTGGACCCCCACCCTCCAGTTGACCACTTTCGTGCGGGGTGTTCCTCGAGGAGAGTGGCTACGTGCACGGCAGTGGTGCGTTGTCGTGGCAGACAATCTTGTTGACGAACGGTGTGAGTTGTTTGACGAAACGGACCAGTTGGTGGCTGTCGCCAGCCAATTGGCCATGGTGCGTTTCCCCCACGCCACCACGGCCTAAGGAGCGTCGAAAAAACTCCTCAGGTCGTCCCAACAGCGATGATCCTGAAAAAAGAAAAGGTGACCACCCTCGTACCACTCGATTCGGGGCCGACGAAGAGCCCCGGCGAGGGCCTCAATGTTGGACGGCGGCGCCAGCATGTCGTGGCGACCACCGCCAAGCAACACCTCCATGCCCAGGGCACCGAGCCGCTCCGACACGTCGTGTCCGGCCCGGGCGGCGAGCTGCAACCGGTAGGCGGGCGTTTCGGCCACCACCACGCCATCAACGGGCGGAGCAATGCGGGCCTGGACGAGGCGCCGGTCGTTGTCGTGACTCGCTAACCACTCCGGGTCGAACCGGCTGTCAACCAAACGAAGTCGCATGAGGTCGCGCTCGCGAGGTGGCAAATTCTCCACCGTGTGCAGTGGATACGACGAACCGAGTGCACCACCCGCGGATGTGCACCAGAGGGCGAGGCGGCGCACCCGCTCAGGGTGCGTGACGGCGAACTCCAGCGCCACCATTCCGCCGAAGCTGATACCGAAAAGATGGGCGTCTTCGAGCCCCCGCTCATCAAAGATGGCCAAGAGGTCAGCGAAGTGATCATTCAAGAGGGTGTGCTGACCAACGAGCGCATCAACGACGCGGTGGCCGAGCCGGTGGTCTACATGATGGACCGTTACGTGGTGGGCGGCTTTTACCGGGTTCATGCCGAGCGTGGCATTGATGAAAACCTCAATGCGCCCGGCGCCAGCTTCGTGCCCCTGGCGTTTGAGCAAAGCGCGCACACCCCCCAGCCCGGCATGAAACCAGGCGCCAGCGCGCCCAACCGTTTCTACATGTACGGGGTGATTGGCCGTCTGGCCATGTTGGCCGCCAGCTACGAACTCGAAGCCACCGACCCAGAAGCCGAGGTTTACGAGTAAAAACAATGCTTTTTCAGTAGGCGCCACTCGTTACACTTTGCGCTTCCAAAGTTTTGACGGGTGGGTGTCAGGC
>CAXBRI010000137.1:0-3892 GCA_963978125.1 uncultured bacterium
CCGTCACGAAGTCGGGACTCATCAGACCACCGGCCGTGTCGGCGTTGTATTCGAGAAGCTGGCGAACCTTGCTTTGCTGCTCGTGGGGCAGGCTCTCGAGGATCGGCAGGCGACGCTCCTGCTCCACCTCGCTGATGAGGTCCGCCGCGTTGTCCGGCTCCATGCGCGACAGGAGACGGGCGGCTTCTTCGTCGCTGCGAGCCTCGAGGAATTCGAGCTGGTGCTCGGTGTCGAGTTCCTCGAACACGTCAGCTTCGAGTTCGCGGTCGTGCCCCACGGCCTCGATAATCTCCTCGCCCTCTTCGTGGCTGGCCTGTTCGACCAGGTCGGCGATTTGGGCCGGGTGCAGCTTCGCCAACTTGCGATAGGGAATACGGAGTCGCGCGCTCGGCACGTGACCCACGAAGGGCTCAATCTGGGCGAAGTCGACCACCGAGTTCGACCGACGACCGGGAAGGCGTAGAAGACGCCCGATAATGCCCTGGCGCTGGGTATCAACCGCCACGACTTCCCAGCGGTCGTTGATGCACGCGATTTCGATCTCGTGCGCAATCACGAGGCGGGCCCGGGTCAGGTTGATGTGGTGGCGTGACAAGAGGTCTTCGGCGATGAGCATTTCACCCGGGCGCCGCTCGAAACGGCGAAGGTCGACGCGTCGACCTTGGAACGTGACCCGGCCTTCGGCCAAGCCTCCAATCTTGCGAATCGGCACGAAGAGATTCCGACCTTCAATGCGAATAACCGCCCCGACGATGGGCGGGTGGCCGTCGTCGCCGAGGCGCGCGACCAGGTCCTGGACGCGACCAATCCGGTCACCGTCCAAATCAAAGATCGGCCGGCGCAGAATCGTGGAGAAGTGGAGAATTTCCGACATAAAAGCCCCGAAAGAGTGCCAACAGGCTACCTCCATACGGCCGTAAGGGGCTAGTCCGATTGCGATGCCTTAGGGCAAACGGAGATTCGAGACCGCGGCGACGGTTCTCACCACGTCATCGTCGGTGATATCGGCGTGCGTGACGAGTCTGACCCGGTCCGGAGCGACCGTGCCGCTCATGATTCCCGACACTTCGAGGGCACTCACGATGTCCCTCGCCCGCGGGTGGGTGAAGGCCACGATGTTGGTCCGACACGTCGCCGAGTCGTACTGGGACTCGGGGAAACGAGCCGCCACGGCGTCGGCAATCACCCGGGCACGGGCGTGGTCTTCGGCCAATCGGTCGATCATTGTGTCGAGGGCAACCAGACCCGCGGCGGCCAGAATGCCGGCCTGACGCATGGTGCCGCCGAGTCTCTTTCGCTCCACGCGAGCGACTTCCATGTGCGCGGCCGAGCCCGCCAAGAGTGAACCCACTGGAGCGCAGAGCCCTTTGGACAGGCACGACATCACCGTGGTGGCGTGAGCGGCGTACGTCGCGGCCGACGTGCCCGTCGCCACGACCGCGTTGAAAAGCCGTGCGCCATCGAGGTGAATCGGTCGCCCACCGACAACTTGTGCGAGAGCGGCGAGGTCCTCCACGCGCCACGGGGTGCCACCCGAGGGCATGTGCGTGTTCTCCACGCCGACCATCGCCACGTGGGGCTGGTGGTCGTACTCGGCGTCGAGCACGTAGCGCACCTGATCTAGCGGCAACTGCCCCATTGAATCATCCACCGTGGCGAACTGCACCGAGGAGTTCCGTGCCGACGCCCCGAGTTCGAAACTCACGACGTGCTGTGAACGACCGGCGAGAATCACGTCGCCGGGTCGGGTGTGAATACGGACGGCTATCTGATTGGCCATCACCCCGCTGGGCACAAAGACCGCGGCCTCTTTGCCCACGAGCGCCGCGTAGCGGTGCTCGAGTTCATTGATGGTGGGGTCTTCGCCGAATCCGTCGTCACCCACCGGAGCGCTCGCCATCGCCTCACGCATAGCCGGGGTCGGTCGCGTGACCGTGTCGGAGCGAAGATCGACGAGCTTTTCCATCGGAGTCAGGCTACCGGTCGGCCGTACACTGAGGAAGATGAGTGACAACGCCCTCAACCATCTGCCACTTCGACCGAGCGTGAATGACGTCCTCGGCGTCGAGCACCTCCTCGTCACACCGGAGAAGGTCATCGTGCGCGTCGCCGTCAATGAGAAGACCCATCAGCCCTTCGGCATCTTGCACGGTGGTGTGTCGGCACTGCTCGCCGAAGGAGCGGCCTCGGTGGGTGGCGCCGTCTCAATTCCGCCGGGCAAGATCGTCGTCGGCACGGAGTTGAACTGTTCTCACCTCCGATCAGTCTCGAGCGGACACGTGACCGCAACGGCCACGCCCATTCGCAAGGGTCGTCACGTCCACGTGTGGGCCATAGAAGTAACCGATGACGATGACCGACTGGTGTGCATCGCCCGCTGCACCCTTCAGGTGCTCGACGCACCCAATTCCGAGAGCGAAAAGTCCTAGACTTTACCTAGTTCGCCAACCGACAGGGGAAGAAATGGGAGTTCGCTTCATCGGTTGGGGCGCGGCCGTTCCCGACCGGGTCGTCACCAACGACGAACTCTCCCAGACACTTCCAACCTCCGACGAATGGATCGTCGAACGCACTGGAATCCGGGAACGCCGCATCGGCGGCACGGCCAAATCTCTGGGCGTCCAGGCGGCCCGTCGGGCCATGGACGCCGCCGGGGTCGACCCTGACTCCATCGACTTCCTGGTGATGGCCACGACAACCCCCGACCGCATCACCCCGGCCACCGCGCCGATGGTGGCCGCCGAGTTAGGCCTGTCGTGTGCCGCGATGGACGTCAACGCCGCCTGCTCGGGCTTCATGTACGCCGTGCGCACGGCCTACGGCCTGCTCGAAACGGGGGCGCGACGCGTGTTGGTGGTCGGGGCCGAGAACCTGTCGCGCTGGGTCGACTGGAATGACCGCAACATGGCCGTGCTCCTCGCCGACGGTGGCGGAGCGGCGATTCTCGACTACGACCCCGAGGTCAACGAGCTCCTCGCCTTTGAACTGGGGGCGAGCGGTCAGGACGCCGATCTGCTGACGTGTGAGCACGGTGGCTACTTCGAAATGGACGGCAAGGAAGTGTTCCGCCGGGCCGTGCGCGTGGTCGTCGATTCGGCCGAAAAGGCCATGGCCACGGCCGGTATCACCAGCGACGACGTCGCCCTCGTGGTGCCCCACCAGGCCAACATCCGGATCATCCAGGCTGCCTGCCAGCGCCTCAACATTCCGATGGACCGGGCCGTGGTGACGTTGGACCGCTATGGCAACACCTCGAGTGCCTCCATCC
This sequence comes from uncultured bacterium, assembly GCA_963978125.1. Lineage (GTDB taxonomy): Bacteria > Actinomycetota > Acidimicrobiia > Acidimicrobiales > RAAP-2 > RAAP-2. Next base: position 3,269 of record CAXBRI010000137.1, read on the forward strand.
CCCTCGCCTACGTCGACGCATTGGAGAATGGACGGGTGAAGAAGGGTGACTACGCGCTCCTCACCGGGTTTGGCGCGGGAATGACCTGGGCCTCGGCTATTTTGCGGTGGTCATGAAAGGCCCCTCTCTCGTCATCTTGGCCGCCGGCCGGGCCCGCCGCTACGGCGGGCTCAAGCAGTTGGCGCCCGTTGGCCGCTACGGCGAGGGCGTGATCGACCTCTTGGCCTCCGACGCGTACGCCGCCGGTTTCGAGGACATCGTGATCGTGGTCAATGAAGAGACTGGCCCGACGATCGAGGCTCACGTCGCCGAGCACTGGCCCAAGGGGCGTCGCGTTGCCTTCGCCGTGCAGCGCGAGTTGCGCGGCACGGTCGACGCCGTCTTAGCCGCCGAACCCCTTCTTGACGCCACCCGGCCATTCGGCGTCTCCAACGCCGACGACCTCTACGGCCGCGAGGCTTTTCTGCGTCTCGGGGAGCATCTCGTCACCAGCCCCAACCACTGCCTCGTGGGTTACGAACTCGACAAAGCCATCGTGGGCAACCTCCCCGTGTCGAGGGGGACTTGCAGATCGGAAGAGCACACGTCTGAACTCCAGTCACGTGGCCTTATCTCGTATGCCGT
>CAXBRI010000138.1:0-3888 GCA_963978125.1 uncultured bacterium
GGGCCGATCTCGGCTTGGCTATTTGCGGTTCGGGTATCGGTATTTCGATTGCCGCCAACAAGATTCCCGGTGTGCGCGCGGCGCTCGTGCACGACGCCACGACGGCGCGTCTCGCCCGCGAGCACAACCACGCCAACGTGCTGTGTCTCGGTGCGCGCGTCATCGGACCCGTCGTGGCCGTCGACTGCGTCGACGCCTGGTTGGGGGCGACCCCCGGCGAGGGCCGTCACATCGGTCGCATCGCCAAACTGAGTTCGCTCGACGAGAGTTGAAAGAGGAGACAACCGTGGGTGCATCGCCACTCGATCAGTGGATTCGTAACGACGACGAGGTGACCTCGTTGCTGCGCCAGGAGTGGGAGCGTCAAACCACGACGCTGCAGCTCATCGCCAGTGAGAACTTCGCGTCGCCCGCCGTGATGGCCGCCACCGGTTCGATTCTCACCAACAAGTACTCCGAGGGCTACCCGGGTCGTCGCTACTACGGAGGCAACGCCGTCGTCGACGAGATCGAGGACCTGGCCCGCCGTCGTTTGACGGCGCTCTTCGGTGCCGACCACGCCAACGTCCAGCCCCACGCCGGCGCCAACGCCAACGTGGCCGTGTACACGGCGTTGTTGAACCCGGGGGACACCGTCCTCGCGATGCGCCTTGACCAGGGTGGCCACCTCACGCACGGGTCGCCGGCCTCGCTGACCTCGAAGTTCTGGAACTTCGTGTCGTACGGCCTCACGCCGCGTAACGACGACCCGTCGGCTCCCGGCGAGATGATCGACTTCGATCACGTGCGCGCCATGGCCCACGAGCACAAGCCGAAGTTGATTGTCGGCGGTGCCACCGCCTACTCACGTCGGATCGACCCGGCCATCTTCCGCGAGATCGCCGACGAGGTCGGAGCCCTGTTCATGTTCGACGCGGCGCACATTGCCGGACTCATCGCCGGTGGGGCCCACCCGAATCCCGTGCCCTACGCCGACGTGATGACCTTCACCACCCACAAGACGTTGCGGGGACCGCGAGGTGCGGCCATCTTGTGCCGCGAGGAGCACGCGAAGAAGATCGACATGGCCGTCTTCCCCGGCCAGCAAGGTGGCCCCCTAGAGAACGCCATCGCCGCCAAGGCCGTGGCCTTCAAGGAGGCGGCCCACCCGGGATTCGCCCAATACTCGGCCCAGATCGTGTCGAACTCTCGCGCCTTCGGCGACGCCCTGGTGGGTGAGGGTTTCCGTATGGTCTCGGGCGGCACCGAGAACCACATGGTTCTGCTCGACCTGCGCGACTTCGACGCCGAACTCACGGGCAAGGAAGCCCAGGAGGTGCTCGACCGGGCCGGTATCACCACGAACCGCAACACCATCCCCGACGACCCTCGAAGTCCCTTCGTCACCTCGGGACTGCGCGTGGGCACGGCCGCCGAAACGACGGCCGGACTGCGCGAGGATGAGTTCGCCACGGTGGCCTCGTTCATCGCTCGGGCGTTGCGCGGCCGCGGTGACGACGCGGTGATCGCCCAGGTGCGCTCCGACGTCGCCGAGCTCTGCGCCCAGTTCAACCCGTACGCCAACTTCACGGCGTAGTTCATGGCCAACATCGCCGCCTACCTCACCGTGGCGGTGTTAGCCGCGCTGGTGACCGGTGCGGCCAACCGTCCGGCCCGCGAGATCGCGGTGCGCACGGGTTACAGCGCTCAGCCCGACGCACGAAAGGTGCACGAGACGGTCACCCCCTACGGTGGGGGTGGGTCGATGTTCGTGGGTTTCTGCGTGGCCCTCAGTGTGGCGTTCGCCATCCCGACTCTGCGCGAAGTGATCGTGTCGAGTCACGAGATGCTCGGCGTGACGTTGGCGATGGCGGTGGCTTTCGTCGTGGGCGTGGTGGATGACTTCCGCGACATGAGTGCTCCGGCCAAGACGGCGGGCCTCTTTCTCGCCGCGTCGGTGCTCTACTTCTCGGGCGCCACCATGTATCAGTTCAAGATGCCCTTCGCCGGATTCGTGGTGTTGGGTCCGTCGATTCTGCCACTCATCACCGCCATCTGGGTCTTCGCATTGTCGAACGCCGTCAACTTGATTGATGGTCTCGACGGTTTGGCCGCGGGCATTGTGGCGATCGCCTCGGGCACCTTGTGCGTGTACGGGCTGCGACTCGAAGACCTCGGGTTGTTGCCGACGTCGAACATCGGACCGCTGGTCGCCGCCCTGGCGTGCGGCATCTGTCTGGGATTTCTACGCGACAACTTTCACCCCGCGAAGATGTTCATGGGTGACGCCGGTGCATTGATGCTCGGTCTGCTCATGAGCGCTTCCACGATGGTCATCGGTGGTCGCACACCACCGGCCAGTGGTGTGACCTTCTTCTTCTTCGCGCCACTGCTCATTCCCGTTTTTATCTTGGGGGTGCCGCTGATTGACGCCGTGTGGGCCTTCGTGCGCCGCACCGCGTCAGGCCAGGGCTTCCACACGCCGGACAAGAACCACATTCACCACCGGTTGATGCGACTCGGCCACGGACACCGCCGCACGGTCGTGATCTTGTGGGCGTGGACGGCCCTCCTGTGCGGCTTCGTTCTGGTCCCGCTCTTCGTGCACCGCGTGAACGCACTCATCCCACTGGGCGTGGCACTGTTGCTGATTGCCCTGGCCACCTGGTTTAACCCGTTTGTCAATCGCATGTGGTCCAAGCGCCGTGACGGCGCCCACGGCGACCACCAGGTCAAGGCGTGAGCGAACCCGCGGGGACCCCATCGGGGGGCAAGGACCTGCCCGGCCTCGCGGCATTTCTGGCGATGGGGACCACCATCGCCACGACCGAGGCGCTGGGAATCCTGCTGGGCTTGGGCCTCGACCGCTGGTGGGGCACCGCCCCGGTCGGACTGATCGTCGGGATAGTGTTAGGGACGGCCACGGCGGTTGTCGGCGTCGTCCGGCAGATTCGCCGTTATTTGTGACCCCCGTGCTTGAAAACCTCCCCCCTCACACCCTGCCCCGCCTCCTGCGCCGCACGTCGGTCTCGGCCGTCCTCGCCGGGGCGGCGGGCTTCACGGTGGCCATGATTCTGGGGCAGGTGTACGCCGCCATCGGCATTCTGGGCGGCATGGGTCTGGCGATTCTCAACCTCCGGTTCGTCGACCGCCGGGTCGCCCAAGTTGAAATTCGTGGGGAGCAGTCCACCAAGGCCGTGCGCCGCCAGTTGGCCAGTGGCACCCTGGGGCGCCTGACCATACTGACCGCGGTCGTCTTTGGCGCCCTCCTGATTCAAGCCACGCTGGGAATCGGTATCCTTGCTGGGCTTGCGCTGTACCAAATCGTTTTCGTCCTCAACGTATTACGCGTGGTGGGCGGCCAGGGAGGAATTGAGTGAGGACGCTGTACGCGGCCAAGGAGATCAAGGTTGGTGACCACCCGGTCATCCACCTCCTCGGCCTCACCGTCAACCTCGACATCTTGATGTCGACGGCACTCGCCACCGCCATCTTCTTGTTCCTCGCCTTCCGCATGCGCGCCAAGGTGACCGCCGGCGTGCCCGGCAAGTTGCAGCTCTTCTGGGAACTGCTCGTCGAGCAGGTCAGCGACCTCGCGTTGTCGGCCGTCGGCCCCAAGGGCAAGCGCTTCGTGCCGATCGGCGTGACGCTGTTCCTCTTCATCTTGATCTGCAACTGGATTGGCTTCATCCCGTCGTCGATGCGCCCCGGTATCTCGGGCGAAATTCTCCCCGCCCCGACCGGTGACGTGAACCTGCCTCTCGCGATGGCCCTCATCGTCATTGTCTGGGTGCACATCGAGTCCCTGCGGGCGCGCCGCCTGAAGGGCTACCTTTCGCACTACAGATCGGAAGAGCGTCGTGTAGGGAAAGAGTGTAGATCTCGGTGGTCGCCGTATCATTAAAAAAA